>CANMSW010000013.1 GCA_947500275.1 Bacteriovoracaceae bacterium
ATCAGAAAGTGGGTAGAATCATGAGTGAGCAGCCAGGACAAACTGTTGTAGGGAACGATTCTACGAGCCACGAGAAGAGGAAAGCAGGGCGTGGTTTGAAACTCGTAGCCGGAATTTTTGGGTGTCTCCTCGGACTGTTTGTCATGGCAGCCGTCGTGATTCCGTTGGTTTTCAATGTTGATCAGTACAGACCCCAGATCGTAGCGGCAGCAAATCAATACCTGAACGGGAAAGTGGAGATGGGGCCCCTCTCGCTTTCGCTTTGGGGGAAAATTCAAGTTCGAATGCAGGGCTTGAAGATTTCGGACTCCGAGGGGCGCACAGTGGTTCAGGTGGACGATGCAGGGTTCCTTTTTCCCTTCATGCCATTGCTGAGCGGTAAGCCAGTTTTGACCTTAGGAATGCAAAGGCCACAGATTAATATCACCCGAGATGCAGCCGGTAAGTTGAATGTGATGTCGCTTCCGAAGCTCGCGACCGAGAAAGCTCCAACGGAAAGTGAGGGCACCCCCTCTGCGCCGTCCAGCACCCCGAGTTCGATCAAGCTGCCAGGAATGGTCCTCACCGCCCGCCTTGGAATCCGAATCGAGGACTCGAAGCTCACAATCAGGGACGCCGCGACGGACGCCTCTTCTGTGATCGACCACCTGAATTTTGAAATGAAGAATGCTTCGCTCACGGATACTGCGGAAATGGCACTGTGGGGCGACTTAGCTGCGAATTTAGGAAAGTCGATTCAAGTAGCTGGACCCTTTAAGGTCGAGTCGACTTTGACCCCGCGTGTGGATCCGCAAGCGGGCAAATTCCTGGGTGCCGAAGTCACAGCCAAGGGCGACTTCAGTGGTTTGAAAGTCGAAATGCCAGGATTGTTTTTGAAGGAGCCTGGGGTCCCGGCTCAGTTTTCTGCAGGAATCTCGGCAAGTCCCACGGGCGCCAAGATCAACTCCCTCGATTTCACGTTCTTCAACGCCATGGTTAAATCTTCTGGCTCGATGACGATGGCAGCGGGTGAGGGACAAAGTCCGATACTTGAATATCAAATCAGATCCAACGAGGTCGATTTTTCCGGCTGGTCAAAGTTGATCCCCATGTTGCGAGAGTACGAACTCAAGGGCCAGGGCTCTTTCTCAGCTCAGGCGTCAGGCCCCACGGAGCGCATTCAGTATCAGGCGCAAGTCGATGCGAAAGATTTGAGTGCGAAAGCACCGAAGTTGAAGGCCATTCCTGTGATGCAGTTCTCGATGAAGGTCGTCACTGACCAGGTGGAAGAATTAGTCTTTAGTATGAAAGCACCTGGGAACGATTTGCGCGTGAAAGGAAAAGTAGTCTCCTTCACGGTTCCTCGTGCAGAGTTCACTGTGAGTTCGAGTGGGCTTGATTTCGACCAGCTCCTCGTTCTGCCACCGCTGAAATCGAAAGAGAACGTTGCGGCTGAGTCGGCAACTTCAAGCGCGGCAAAAGGTACGGTGGCACCGAAGGCGCCAGTTGCGGATTACGACTCCATGTTGGAGCCGCTCCGATCCAATGAGATGGCATCGAAGGTGACAGCCACGATGGATTTCAACCTTGCGAGTTTGAAGTTCTACGATGTGAATATGACTTCGATTCAGGGGCGTATGAGGTTTCAGAACTTAATTGCGGCACTCGAAAAGGCGTCTTTGGGTGTTTGGGACGGAACGGTTCGCTCTGATTTCGCTTTCGACCTAAAACCCAAGGCACCTCATTATCGTTACTCGCTCCAGGTGGCTGATTTGAGTCTCCAAAAGGCAGTCGATTCTCAGTTCGCCCTCCTTAAGAATACAGTCTTGGGCTCGGCAAACTTTTCGATGCAGGGAACGGGTGTGAGCTTCAATCAGGACGCGGCGATGAAAAATCTGGAAGCGAAAGGCTCCTGGAGCGTCAAAGAAGCAACTTTCGCTACTTTGGATATCGGTAAGGTTGCTGTGGAAGCGATCAATGGAGCGATTGGGAAAGTCGCCTCAAAAATTCCTGGCGTGAAGGATCGGTTATTGAGTGCGCCTTCGTCGCGCGAAACTCGTTACGAGTCGATCGGAGCCTCTTTTATAATCTCAAAAGGTGATTTCAAGATGCCCGATTTCGTTGCAAAGGCGAAGTCTAATGGGGGGATCGATGTGAAAGGTACCACTGAAGTAGCGCTTAAGGATGGATACCCTTTGAAAGCGAAATGGGAATTTATCGACACCTATAACTTCACCCACGCGCGTGATCTCTCGATTGATCAGGCGGGGGTTAAGGTAACGAATCTCTTCGCCGAGGGTAACAACCCAGTCCGTTTCCCAGTGACCGTGGGTTGCAAGGCTGTGGATCCGTGCTTCTCTTACACCGAGGTGCCTGAGTATTTAGCTGGGATTGCCCTCTCCAAGATGACTAAAGCTGCCGGTAAGAAGGTTGAGGCTGCGGTCACGAAGAAGGCTGAAGAAGTCGTCGAAGGGATCGTTGGTAAAAAAGCTTCGCCGCAAGTGAAGAAGGCGCTCAAGGGTTTAAAAGGTTTGTTGAAGTGAAATGAAGGGAGATCGATGGGTAACTTGCGATCTCTTTGATTCTGAAAGGGAAACTTACATGAAAATGAAAAGTCTGACTGTGAAGCTATTGGCTTCGTTCGCTCTATTAGCCGTGATTGTTTCGGGTTGTGCGAGTGATAAAACGCGCAACCGCGCAAAGGAAATGGCCGCGAAGTACTGGCAAGACAAGGCCTATCCTGGAAAGTCTTACGACGTTCAAGTCGTCGATGCTGAAGAAGCGAGCGACGGCATGTGGCGAGTCAAGGGGATGATCGACGGAGAAACTCGCGTAGGTATGTTTAACCCTGAGACGGAGAGCTTCACCGAAGGGTTCTACACGATGGCCAAAGAGAAAGAACGCCGCGTTGCTGAGCTTGAGCAAGAAGTAAAGTATTGGAAAGAGAAGTCGGAGACTCTTGAGAAGGAAGTCTTCAAATTGAAGGTGAAAATGAACCTTCCTACCGATGAGAAAGCTGTCCCAAGCAAGACGAACTGATTTTTGAGTCCGGTCGCGCAAGCGGGCTGCGTTCTCTGCCGATCGGACCCCCTAAAATCACCTGCCACTCACTTTCAGAAAGATTGATTCCATGTCCGAAACATTGATTCGTGCCTCGATTGATTTAGGAACGAATACCTGTCTTTTGTTGATCGCCCGCTGTGACTCCGAAAGTGGCGTAGTGCGCGAGATCCTCCAGGACTATTCGACCGTGGTTCGCTTGGGTCAGGGTGTGGACCAAGCTCGAGCGCTTCATCCTGAAGCCGTTGAGCGCACTTTGAAGTGCCTTCGAGTTTATTCCACTCTCATTTCTCAGTCGGGTTTAGGTCCGGAATCAGTCGTTGCGGTTGCAACGAGTCAAGCTCGTGATGCCTCGAATGGGGCTGCCTTCTTTGCCCAGGTGGAAAAAGAAACGGGGTTTCATTTTCGAGTGATCTCAGGCGACGAGGAGGCCACTGCGTCTTTTTTAGGGGGGCTTCTGCCAGGGATGGACTCGAAGAAGACGGCGCTTATTGATATAGGTGGTGGAAGTACTGAGTTTGTCTCTTCGCAGGGCGGCAGAAGTCTGGATGTCGGTTCCGTTAGGTTTACGGAGCGCTTCCTTAAATCCAATCCGGTCACCGACGAGGAGTTCTGGGCGTGTGAGGCCGAGATCGACTCGTTGCTTGAAACGATGAAGCCGTGGAAAAAAGAGCTGCCCCAGGGGACTCCACTCGTGGCCGTGGCGGGGACTGCGACGACGTTAGCGTCTTGGGAACTTGGCCTTCATGAGTTTGATGCCCGGAGAATCGATGGATTCACCCTCACGCGAGGGGATCTTCATCGAATGGTCGAAGAGCTCAAGTGGCGATCCGCCGCAGAGCGCCGGGAGCTTCCTGGGATGGATCCGATGCGGGCCGATGTGCTTCTCGCCGGGGCGATGATTCTTTGGCGAGCCTGCGAAATTCTGGAGTTTCCTGCCGTGACGATGAGTACCCGCGGCTTGCGCTTTGGGATTTTGCAGGTCACGGCAGGTTCCAAAAATTAGCCGTCGAGATCATTACGAAGTGAGCGAGCGAGTCGCGGATCTCGCTGAGCGAGACGACGTAGAAGCGACTCTCTGAATTGCGGATCAGCCACTTCGAGCATCGCTACGACTTGCGCGAAGCCATTGATATGGATTCCTTGCTCGTCCGTAGCACCCTTGTCTTCAGGCTCTTGATTCTTGGGCGTGGAGTTTTTGTTTTTATCATAATCACGACGACTTGCACTCATACAGTTTCGGTCTCCTTTTTGACTCGTTTCTCGGACTTCCTGGTTTGAGCATGAAGGCTATCAGTGGCATTTTGGAGCTGTCTTCTGACGGTATCGAGTTGAGTATCGCCCTGTTTCTTGTACTCATCGATACGCTTTTGGTTCGCAGCACGGAGCTTCTCAACCGTCTGGTCACCGCTCCGTTTTTCTTCTTCGATGCGTGCTTCGTTTTTAGTTCTTGTTTGGTGCAGTTTTTCTTCGAGGGTCTCGGCCTCGGCGGAAATGCGGACTTCAAAGTCGGCTCGCACCTGATTCAGCTGGTTATTTTGAGCTTCAGTCAGTCGTGATACTTCCTCACGATGCCGCGCCTCGAGTTCACGCAGGTCCTGATCCGCCTGGTTTTGGACATGATTTCGGTAGTTTTGAAGTTGGGCCTCTTCGGCGCCGAGTCTTTTTAAGTCCATTCCACTTCCCCAGGGTCGACTGAGACGGAGATCCTGGGCCCCTTCGCTCGATTATGAATGGGTTTCGAGTGTCAGCGCAAAGGGCAGGTTTTGCCGGGTGGCAAACTGACTGAAACCTCTGCTAGCCTGGAGTCATGAACGCTGAACATCCGAAAAAGTCGTCGTCAGAAAGCCAGAGTCCGGAGCCGAATCAGGACGCTCTCGAGATTCGCCTTTTAGGAGAGCGATTTCGGATCAAGCCGTCAGGCCAGCTGGATCTAGGGTCGGAGTCCCGCGGAGTAGGCGATCAGTCGGGTGGGATAGCCCGTGAAGCGATCGAATGGGCTTCTCGCCAGGTCGCCGCAGCCGAGGCTCGGATGACAGCGGGTCATGAAGTGCAGCCCCGGGCTCACCATGTCGCTTTGTTGGCGCTCGTTGAGCTTGCCCATGAGGCGTTGCTCGAACGGACTAAGACGGCTCAGTCTTTAGATCGTTTGATTGAGCGCCTCGAGGGGCTTAAAAAGCAAAAGTCACGGGTCGACTTGGGGAGCAATCCGCCCACCCTGGTACCCGCCGCGGTTGGGCAAGTATCGGTCGCCGCAGACGAAGACTCTTGGCTCCAGGATGATCCAGTTCATGCGGGCGCCCCTGTCACGCCATCATGACGGCTCTGGCTACCGCTTTCAAAGATTCGATCGAAGTTCGAGCGCACGCACGGAGGTATCTTCGTGCGAGAGCTCCTGAAGAAAAAATTCAGAGCGATGCGGGCATTCAAAAAACTTTGATAGGGTCCGTTCTGCCGTGGCTCGAGTCCGTTGCGCCTTTAGCCGGAGATCGTAAGTTCACTCTCGGACTCATTCGGCCGATTCCTTCGGAGCCCGAGTTGACTCTTTTTGAAAAGGTATGTGAGCAGCAGGGGCTTCGCTTGGCTTATCCTCGGCTGACCCTTTCGTCGGGGGATGCTGTTGCTCTTCGATATTATATTAGACCGGACCCAGGGCCGAATTGTGTCTGGGCAAAAGGTCCGCATGGAATCGATGAGCCCCAAGCGGATTGGGAAGCATGCCCAGCGGACTCGATGTTGGCGCTTTTGGTGCCAGGGCTTGCATTTTCTCCGAGGGGGGACCGCATCGGAAGGGGGGGCGGGTATTTTGATCGCCTCCTTTTTAAGTGCACTCGGCCTATCCGGATTGGCCTCGTCCCTGGGGATCTCATCTTTGATCAGCTGCCGACCCAGTCGTGGGATCAGCGGGTTGATATTCTTGTCAGGGAAACCGGGGCCATCAACTGTCATACCGGTGGAGTTTTGGAATTCGGGGTGGCACCCCAAGGCCGCCTAGGGTAGAGCCGCTGCAGGAAAAACTGAGTCATGTTGAAGATCCTCTACTTTGGCGATGTGTATGGCAGACCCGGACGGGACGCCCTGAAAGCCGCCATTCGAAAAATATCGAATAGCCACGCCCCTGACTTTGTTGTCGTGAACGGGGAGAACATGTCCCATGGAAATGGGATTATGCCGGAAATGGCGCAGGAGTTTTTCGATTTCGGTGTGGACGTGATCACTTTAGGAAACCATGCCTGGGATCAGCGTCAGATTATCCCCTACATGGCGACCACCACGCGGCTGATTCGCCCCGCAAACTACCCCGATCATCCGGCCTATAAGACCCCTGGCCGGGGGGCGACTGTTGTGGAGTCTCGCAAGCGCTCCGGTCTTCGGCTTGCCGTGATTCAAGTCATGGGGCGCGTCTTTATGGACGCATTAGATTGCCCCTTCCGAACGGCCGAGAAGGAAGTCGAAAAATACGAGGAGCTTGGGGTTTCGTCCATTTTGGTCGACTTCCATGGTGAGGCCACGTCCGAGAAGCAGGCCTTCGCCCACTTCTTAGATGGGAAAGTCAGTGCCGTGGTGGGCAGTCACTCTCACGTGCAAACGGCGGATGAGCGCATCTTGGCAGGGGGTACCGCCGCGATTACCGACGTGGGGATGACCGGATGTTTCGATTCCGTGATCGGCGTCAAAAAAGAGATCGCCATTCAGAAGTTCATCACAAAGCGCCCGATTCGCTATGAGCCCGCAGAAGGTCCAGGGGGATACGGGGCTGTGCTGATTGAAGTCGACGATCGCACCGGAAAGGCCGTTTCCATTCTACGCTTCCGCGAGACTGTCATTACAGACTGAGTTTCTCCTCAAGGTTTTTTAGAATTCATTCTTTGGTCTCAAGCACTTAAGTAATCCGAACTTTTTTCCGATCCCTAGGGGAATGGTCGAGTTTCGCAACCTAATAGTCCTAGTTTTCACCTCTTGGTTCATCCAGGGATCACCTGCTTGGGCTCTTGACCCCAATGCCGAGTGTGGAATGGGAGTGAGTTGTGGGGGGGAGGTTCGACTCTCCCCGGAAGAACGCTCTGAGTGGAGCGCTCTCAGTGCAGATGGAGCGGCTCTTTCCTCCTGGTCCCTGCAGCAAATGGGCCGAGCGGCCGACTCCTATCGAGAGGCTCGCCTAGCATCGGAAGGTATTTCCGATGCGGGACTTCGGAGTCGAGTTCAATCCTGCCTGACCGAAGCGCGGGTGTTATCGGCATCCGGTCAGCAGTGCTTGGTTCAACTGGATCGTGATACGGCTCAAAACCCCGGACTTCAACGAGCAATTCGCAGTCTGTATCATTCGCTTCATATCAGTCTTTTTGCTGCAAACTACTGCTTCTATCATAAGCATGAATCTCAAAGTCTTGCCCAGAACTGTCGAGACTCCGTTCTATCGACGGCGGGTGCACGCTCGGAATTATTGGTTTACCTTGGGGCTGCGGAGCGCGAAGCGGGCGAAGACAGTGCGGCAAATGCGGCCTCCTCGCCACAAGGGGCGCGGGGGGCGGGCCGAGGCCAGGCTTCCAGTCAGTCCCCTGCGAGGCCCCCTCTATCGAACGGAAGGCGATCTAGCGCTTCAAGGACAGTGGGGACTTCGCGGGCTGGGCAAACAGGACAAACAGACTTGCTCCAGGACGAAGGCTCCTGCTTCTCAGAAAATCCTTCCTGTTCACTTTCCGAGCTGCGTGGCGAAGCGGGACAGGTTCAACTTCTGAGTTCCGGCGTGCCGGGTCGATGTTTGCGAAAATATTCGTGTGAGATTGCTCGATTCCAAGGTGGATCATCCAACATCTTGAATACGAGCCTCTCTGAGGCTCTGATGAGTCATGAGGCGGCTTCCGAAGGTTTGCTCGAAGCCCGTCGATCCGAGCTTCGCCTCAAGTTGATCGAGAAGGTGCTCGTTCAGTGGGCGGCGTTGAGTGCAACCCAGGCCGGGAGTGGTTGCGATTACGGACGATTTCAGGCGGAAGCCCGACGTGCCATTGGGAGATGCGGTACTGCAGGGGGAAATTCGCAATTCACCGCGGGGTTAAACCAAGTACTCGGTAGTTCGGTGAATTCGAGTGCGGCGCGGCAACAGTTCGAAAGCATTTGCCGAAGGTCTCGAAGCGCAGCGGGTGAAGGGCAAGTCCAAGCACAGGCGCACTCTCTCCGGGACGCTCGGTGTCGCGAACTCTTCTTCCGTGAGGCACCCTTCCGCACCAGGTCAGACCTGCGATCTGCGCAAAGTCTTTGGGAGTCGACCGAAGGCGCGTCGGCCCAATCTTCAGAAGAGAGGGCAGGCAGAAGCGTTTCCCCTCAAGCCCGATCAGATTCCTATCGAACGGAGTTTGAATCCCAGTGCGGAGCAGGGTCCTTCGAGCGAACTCAAAGCGCAGTGAATGCATTATTAGCCCAGCATGGACTGAATCAGGCTTCTGTCGTGTTGAGCGATGCTGTCGCATGTACGACACAGAACTCAGCGGCGGGCTTGGATGATCTTTCACTTTCGGAGCTCGGAACGCGCGAGGCAATTGATCGACGTCGCGTGGATCCTTTAGCGGCATCTGATGCTCGTCGGGTATCCATTCGGCAGTCTCATGGCGAAGTCGATGCCTTCAGAGCGGTGCAGTCAACGCTCGCTGGGGCATGTGCTTCGGATCCGAACGCAGATGGCGCATTTAATCTAGATACGCTTGAGACTTTTGTGGGCTCTGACGTTTCTCGCGATTCTCTCGGCGCCCTCTCTCAGTCCGTGCACCGGCCAGATGGTACGCAGTGGGAGGGCTACCGAGAAATCTTGAGCTGCATTCGTGAGACGCGTGAAAACACGGGAACCTCAGGGCTCATGCGTGATTTGAGTACGGCGTGCGACGTGGTGATGGCCGCTACGTTTGTCCCAGGAGTGGACGCGCTATCGCTACCGCTGAACGCCCTTTGTGTGGTTCCCCAGCTTGGAGTGGCATCTGCGGCCTCCACTCGTCATGAAGAACTTTTGAATCTTCGTCGTTCTTTGGGAGGGCAGTTAGGGTGTGATACCGCACCCGAAATTTTTAGGCGTCTCTCCACTGAAGAAGGGCATGTAAACGATGCGCTCGTGGCGAGCGCATTGCAGGCTGGGATGACTGGGGTCGACTTACTTGCGGTCACTCGTGGCGCTCACACCGTCGCGGAGTCTGAAGAAGCCATCGAGAGAGCAATATCAAGTTGTCGAACAGGGTCCTGCCCTCGCGGAGACGTACCCGATAGTCTTGGTCTAGCGCAGACAGTTCCCGCTCCTAGCGCTGGCAGCCGTGCCAATATAGGATTTGACCCGACTTTGCCCGCACCGACTCGAGGAACTGGAACTGTAGAAGCAGCGGCTCTCGAGTCGACTTTGCCCGCACCGACTCGAGGAACTGGAACTGTAGAAGCAGCGGCTCGCGATTCGACGCTCCAAGCGGGTCCTCGCGGAGGGCCGAATCAAAACCTCAATCGCACACTCACTCCGGCAGAAGCCCGTACCGCTTTGCGGCAGCCGGATCTTTTCCCTGCAACTATGAGTGGCCGACCGCCGTCGTTCAACCTCGGGCACGAGCTGCCGGTCGCAGCTCCAAGGCCAATCGTCCTTCCCATTGAGGCCTGCTGCAGGCCAACAACTTTTCCCGCGAATCGTTCGCCGACTCACCAGGCCTCGAATCTCGCAACGGATGCCTACTATTCCGGCCTAGGTCAACACTCGGCAGTCCCTCCTGGACGCGCCTTTGAAATGACTGCGCCTCGTGAGCTTCAAGTCCAGTTTCCAAATGTCCGTGAAGTTCGATTTCCTCCCGGGACTCCCGACGAACGCCTGGTCGAAGAACTTCAGAGTCGAGGGATGAACCCTAATCTTCGCGCGACTTTAGCGGGCGAAGGCTCGATGTCTCGCGCCTTCTTCGTTCACCCCGAGATCACTGCAGAGTTAAATCAGCGGTGGCTGGCGGCTGCTGGAGGTCAATACAATGATACCTATTGGCGGGCTCGAAATTCCTGGGCGCAGGCCAATGCGAGTGAAGTAATGAAGGTCAGAAAGTCCGATGTCTTTCAGCAAGTCGGCAACAGCGCTGAGGCCGCAAGGCAGTTGCGTCGGGACCTAGCCATGCAGGACTTCGCGGATCAGTTCGCGCGGAGAACACGGTTTGAAGGCGATCCTCTCGTTGAAGTGGTTCGGTGGACATCAGGCGAGTCCGAAGTGAGCCGTGGGATTGTCCGTCAGCCAACTTCTCGGGGGCCGAGCGTATTCGAGCTTCATGAGGCGACCTCGGTGGTTCGGAGATACTCCGGATCAGGCCGGGTTCCGAACCCAGCCGAAATCGCTCAACTCGAGCACGCACGGGGTGTACTGACAAACGCCGGGTTAAGCGTCGGCGAAGCCGAGCAACGAATCGGTGCTCTTGAAGAGTTTTATCGGCAAGCCCACGACCCGGCACTCCAATTTCAAGCGGAAAACGGGCTTTCGACGGTCGGGGTCAGGACTCGCACTGGAGCGGTGGAGAACTCCGGCCTTGATTACAATCATGGTGTAAACGCGCACTGGAATCCCGAGCGGCGCATTTTCCAAATCATCGATTGGTGATCTGCACTGCGAATCAACGAAGCCATACTTGGCTCATGGGCGCGACAACTTGAGAGCAGTCCCGCCCGGCTCCGCCACAAAAAGGGGCAATCCCCCAAGCTGATTCTCCTGCGAGTCCCAAGTGGCTCAGATCCACTACGAAAAACTCAGATGGGTGCGCATGGCTTTCGCCGACATTGAGGAGTCCCCGGGGGGCTCTTGTGTCCTCGAGTCGAGCCCAAGCCTGCACGCCTCTTCCGTCAACGCCATCCTGACAGCCCCAATTCGAATAAGGGGAATTATCAATGATCCCTCCCGGGGCCGGAGCCATGAACTCGTGGTGTTTACCTGCGCTCAGATAGATGACGGGGTGAAATCGATGAATGAGTCTGACGGCGTGTTTGCTCCAGAGGAAGCTTCCGAATTGAACTTCTTTCAGCCGTAACGATTGAATCTCACCCCGAGTAGCATCGGGGGCTCTAGTAATCGAAAGAGTGACGGTTGCAGCCGTGTTGTCTCCCCAGTGATCATCGCCGCACCAGGCTGAAGTCGCATAGCCTCCGTCCCGCTTGAAGAGGTAAGCATAGCGAATCTTGATTTCACGGGGAGGATTCGAACAAGCGATCGCGTCTGCCCGGTGGGTCGAGCGAATGATTCCCGTGTGAACCTGGAAGAGTGTCAGGGGTTCGTTCGGTTGGCGGGCATTTTCTCGAGAGTCGAAGACAAAATAGGGTGCGAATTGCGAAGCTAAAATCCATTCGAGGTCGTCACTGAGGCAGTCGAGGTCTCGATCCGACTGAAGCGGTCCGCCAAAAACATCCTGGGTAATAGGGATCTCGGGGAAAGTTCTCAGGCGAGTCCACTCCTGTGAGTTTTGGGCAAGCACCTGACCGAAGGTCATTGTGGTGAGCACACCAAGTGCTAATGCTCTGAATGAAATCGCGAAAAAAAAGCCCATTCTGAGTAAGACTTTGCACTCTTCTTGCCAAAAGCGAGCAGTGGAATTCTGGCAGGATGGGCCAAATTTTGTGTCTAGGGTTTCGACAGTTGATCGGGTTAGCTACAGGGAGTGCACTGCGCTTCTTGGAGCGCCGTTTTGGGTTTGAAGATTTTGCACCCTTCGCCCTTACATTGATCGGGTCCGCACTTTTCTCCCGAACAGCTTTTCGTGGGCTCGTAGGACCAGTTCCGCCCGGGAATCCTGCTCAGGGCGGTCAGTGCTTCTTCTAGGCTGTCGAAGTTCGTCTCTGCGATGAGGCTTCCCTCAGCGAGGGAGACGACCCAAGCTTTCCAGGGACGGGTTGAGCCCTCTTCGTTTTCGGAAACTCCCGCCATCCATTCCGCATCCATGAGGAATCCTCGACTCCAATTCTGAAGAGTCAACAAGGGAGGGTCGCGACGGAGAGTTTTTGGGTCGGGTTGAATCATGGGCTTAGCCTCGAAAGTTAGGGGCTTATTTGTGATTTCCTAGACGAGAAAACCTCAAATTGAAGGATCATTGCAAGTCCCACAAAAAACGGTGGACAGAAAATTATGAGCGAGGCTATACGCTTTGAACACGTCACGTTGTTTTTCTGTGGCGATTGAGTGGGCCTGTAGCTCAGTTGGTAGAGCACCTGCTTTGCAAGCAGGGGGTCATCGGTTCGAATCCGTTCAGGTCCACCAATTTTAAGTTCTCGAAATTCTTCAATAAATCAGACACCCTAAACGGTCCCATCGAACTCTATGATTTCGATAGGTTGGCGCGCTCGGACCCGAACGGATTCGAGCCAAAATCCGTACCTTGTGATATACTAATTTTTAGTATATACTAGAATCAAGAATGTGGCAGATTGGACTCTCCAATAAAGCGGCAAAGCAGCTCAAGAAACTCCCGCCGGACATACAAGCGGCGATGGCGTTCTTGATCGAAGACTTGAAGCTCAGGGGTCCGATGCTTCCGGACTGGAAACATTTCGGAAAACTCCGCTCACAGGGAGAGCGGTTTCATTGTCACATCCAATCGGGTCGCCCCACTTACGTCGCGTGCTGGGAAGTGATCGATAAACGAGTTCGGATTTTGGAGGTTTACTATGTCGGCACCCATGAAAACGCCCCGTACTAATCAGGTGAAGATCATTATCGAGGGAAAGAAACCTGAGCTTTTCTTGGTCACGCCTGAAAAGGCGAAAAGCATTCGTACCCTTCTGGACGCTGACCGGCTGGAAGATTTCATTCCTGCAGACGAGGTTCTTAGTGAGCTTTACGCCAAGACCGGAAAATCCGGAACCGTCCTTCGCGGGCTTCGTGTTCGGGAAGGACTGACGCAGGAGCAGTTTGCGAAGAAGATTGACTGCCCTCAGTCTTGGGTGTCGGGCTGGGAAACGGGCAAGCGCGCGCTGGGCAAGAAAATGGCGCAGAAGATTGCCAAGGTCTTCAAGACTGACTACCGGATT
Organism: Bacteriovoracaceae bacterium; assembly: GCA_947500275.1. Lineage (GTDB taxonomy): Bacteria > Bdellovibrionota > UBA1018 > UBA1018 > UBA1018 > CANMSW01. Next base: position 13,051 of record CANMSW010000013.1, read on the forward strand.
TTTCTCTGAACGATCAGTCGCTTTGCCGACTCAGTCCGCTCCTGTCGAATCCCTTCCAGCAATCCGTCGAAATAATCAGGGTTGCTTTCATAGACTTTTTCGATCACGTCGAGCAGCCCGAGAAGGTTGTGCTTGATCTCCAGTTTTTCCACCTCGGTGAGTTTGCGACCGTATCGCCGCTCCCAATACGAAAAGTCGGTTTCCGGCGCTCCGGTATCTTTCACGGATGGCTCCGAAAGGTTTCGGCTCTTCCTTGAGCCTGTGAATACCTTCACTCGAATTGGCAATGGTTAGGTCCTTCCAAGGAGTGTTGAACGCCGTTCACTTTGAAAGAAACGAGTGAGAATCCACCCAAAGCCGCAGAACCGGTCTTTTTGAGCACGATTTCGACTTCCGTCTTTCCCACGAGCGTAGCCCGATTATAGTACAGCCCCAGAGCCGTGATTTTGGTCTGACCTCCGGCTTGCGCGGCGACGGAGATCGAGCTCCACGACAGGGCGCTGGTTCCGAAACCCTCCTGATTATGCCCGTTCAGTTGATAGTTCTGGCTGGGGATCGTGGCATGGTACTTTTCGAACGCGTAGCTGAGAAAGCCTTCAGCAGCTTTGATTTCAGTATGAAAATTTCCGGCAATAACCCTCGTTGACAGCGTGCAATGCACTTGAACCGTCTTCTCGTTCGCGCTCGCCGTAGCGCCAACAAGACCACTCAAGATTCCGATATAGATTCCCAATTTCTTCATTTCCCTATCCTCCTTCGCCCCGACGGGCTTTCGTTGGGATCGTGTCTAGCTTCGCTCGGTGATTTAGTAAGATTAATTGATTTTATAAGTACATTAAAATATCTAATTATGATGAGCCTCTCATCTTCTCAGCTCGACGCCTTCTACGAAATCGCCAAGACTTCCAGCTTTTCAAAAGCAGCGAAGAACCTTGCGGTTACGCAGTCCGCTTTGTCGCAAAGGGTGAAGAACCTGGAAGGTGAGCTGGGCACGTCCCTTCTGATTCGAGAGCCCTCCGGCATTCGACTGACTTCAGCGGGGGAAGAGCTGGTGCAGTACTGCAAACACAGGCAAGCACTGGAAAGCGAGTGCCTTGGGCGGATCAAAAAGCCAGGGTCCGCATCGCTCGTCGGCGTCATTCGGGTAGGTGGCTACTCCACTGTGACGAGGTCGCTGATTCTTCCTGCTTTGCGCCCCCTCCTCGCGGAGAACCCAGAGGTTCGGATCGAGGTCGTCACCAGAGAAATGAGGGAGCTTCCCAAACTATTGCGAAGCGGTGAAACGGATTTCGTCTTTTTGGATCACGCTTTGGAAAAGGAGGGCGTTGAAGCTCATCTGCTCGGCTATGAAGAAAATGTCTTGATCGAATCCAAGACCGCGGATGTAAGAACCGACGTATTCCTGGATCATGATTTGGAGGACGACACGACGTTGCGGTTTTTTGAGGCTCAAGGCAGAAAACAGAAGAAACTGAATCGGGCTTTTCTGGACGAAATTTACTGTATATTGGACGCGGTGGAACTTGGGATGGGGAGAGCGGTCGTTCCTCAACACCTGCTTCGAACTGGGAAGCGCGTCCAAGCTGTTCCCGGATTCAAATCGCTGCGGCTTCCGATCTATCTGAACTACTATCGGCAGTCTTTTTACACTCGGCTCCAGGAAGTCGTGATTGATTGTTTGAGCCGAGAAACTCGGTCTCGACTTGCGGGGAAGTGATGAATCAGAATATGCATAATAAAACGAAGCTCGCTCTTCTTGCCATCCTGATGACTCTTGGTTTCGGGGCAACTGCCCATTCAATGGAGGTTTTGAAGTACGAGCCATTTGTCGTCACGCTGCGAGGGACGTTGTCGCTTCAGGACTTCGCGGGTCCCCCAAACTACGAAGACGTCAAACAGGGGGACCGATTGGAGCGAGCCTGGGTCTTGGTTTTGAGCAGCCCTATCAGAGTCGTCGCCTCCCCTGATGACGAGCTTTTTTACACGCAGGAAAACGTGAAAGAGATTCAGCTTGTTTGTTTCACGGGATGCGGCGAACAGTTTTCATTTTCTTCCGGAGAAACCGTCACGCTTTCCGGCACATTATTCTCAGCGCATTCGGGGCATCACCACAAAGGTGTGCTCATGACCGTCAACAAACGAAAGAAATAACTGAATGTTTGTTCGAGCCGTGAAAGACAAGGGGCTTAGGGTCATCTACCATCGCAATGACGGCGCAAAGCTTATCCGGACAGGCGGCACGCCGGCTTGGCGTAATACCAATCCCGGCAATATCCGGTCTTCCAAGTTTGCCAAAGAAAATGGCTCGATCGGCGACGCTAATGGCTTCGCTGTTTTTCCAGATTATGAAGCAGGGCGCCGAGCGCTCGCCCGACTGCTTCGTGGCGGGAAATACCAAAACCTCAGTATCTTCGACGCAGTCGCAACTTATGCTCCTCCCGAGGATAAAAACGACGTGGAAAACTACCGCAAGCTTCTCAGGCAATTCACCAAACTTGACCTGAATCGGAAGTTCAAGTCTCTCGCGGCAAAAGAGTTCCAGATCGTGCTCGACGCGATTCAACGGATCGAAGGATGGAAGCCGGGAACAGAAGAATTGATCCCATCCTCACAGATAACGGCAGTTCGAAGAAACAAGAAGGGCGTTGTCGTTGCCTGCCAGATTGAAGGAAAAGACTGGTTTTCAAAGCCACAGCTTATTGCGCTCATCGAAGCCGAAGGCGGTATAGACGCCGTTGTCGTTCGTCCCTCGGGGCGGAAACCTTTCATTCGCATGCGACCGGACTCCATCCGTTTGAATAATCTGAATGCGTGATCAGCAGATCCGACGATCAGACCGCCACCAAAGTCTCGAAATGATTGACGTTATAATCGGGGTTTTGCTGGAAGAAGGTTCGATATTCGGCGGCTCGGCTCCACCATCTTTTAAATGCCTACCCTTAGGGGTGGGCTTTTTTTTTATCTTGGCTCTGATTCGAGCTTTCGATTTCGACGATTTGAGAACACTTCTTCACGAATTCGGGATTGCACCCTAGAATTCTCACTATGCTCAAGTCTCTCAGAAGGCAGTTCCAGATAGCGGGATTATTCCTCGGGTTCTTTGCCTGTTCTCTAGGGCTTCAGTCCGAGTCGTGGGCCTATCCTCATGCCTTCAGTACGTCGATTCCTGCGGAGGTCCTTTCTGAGACTTCGCCCTTCGCCTTTGCACCTAACGGCTTTACTGCCGAGGATTTTTCTTTGGTCTGGGAAGGGCCGGCACTCGAGGGCGTCACATTCAAAATCGGGAAAGAAAGTTTTGAATGGGTGAGGACTGGCGAAGTCTTTCTCCTTCCGAGGGGCCGGCTCTTCCTGGAAGCTACAAGTCTTCCGGAGAAGAAACTCGAGGCCGGACATCTTCGGAACCTCGGATTTACCCAGGTCCTGATCCGGCAGGCCTTAACCGACGATCATTTACGAGGCGAGCTCCCTATTGCACTGATGGGTCCAGAGACCGAGTCCAAAATCGATGTGATCCTTCGACGAGGAGGTCAAGAGGAGCATGGGACCCTCGCGGTTCGGTTTACACCCCGTCAGTCCTTCGTTCACGACTCCGACCTTTCTGACTTCGTGTTAACCGATGCCCAATGTTCGCAGAGCGCAGTGAAGGCACATCCTGATACTCGTCTTGGCCCTCACCAGTGGGCTTATGTGGGGTGCCGTTATGTCATGGCTTGGGGAGAGGCATACTCCGTCGCAGGGCTAGATACCTTCGTTTACTGGGAAGGGGCGAAAGGCAAGGTAAGTGCAAATGGAATTGAGTTGAAGCCTTCTCCCGCCGGTATCTATTCCCTTCGACTTCGAGATCAGCCGGGCGATGTGACCCTTGTCGACGAAGCTGGTAATCGACTGAAGCTTCAGTATTTTGTTCCAAGTCGACAACGCTATGGTTCTCTTGGTTTTGGTTTGGGTCCCTACTCCTATCGTTACAACGATAGCAGTCAAAGTACTCAGACGGTCGTTCCGTTGTTGACTCTCTACGGGAGCTATTTCTTTTCTGAGATTTTTAGGATGGTGGCTTTTAATGCGACCTCGTTCACCACCAACTGGTTCAGTGATACGGGCGTTTACTTCCAAACGGATAACTTCAAGGTCCTCGATAAGCGCATCCAAATGAAGCTTTTATTTGGTGCCCATGTTTTGGCTTTTCAAAAAAATAGCGGGCCTGAAGCGGTCTTTAGCGGACCTCAGGGGTTCGAACTCATTTTTAAGGATTTCATCGGCAAAGGTAACAATTTGTCGGCAGGCGCATTCATCTACCCGCTGATCAGTGGCCGAAAATATTACAATACTTGGGTTCGCTGGGGGTCCGGACAGTTGTTTGGTGAAATCAACTATATCGACTGGCAGGAGCCCTTTGGGAGCTCATCAGTCTCGAGCAGTAGCATTGGTATAACGGTAGGCGCCCCGTTGATTCGGTTTCTTTAAGAGAGATTAAGGGAGCCAAACTTGAATTTTCCCGGCGCGCAGGGCCGAGCGAACTTTTGATATTTCCTCTGCTCGGGCCTCGGGCTGATTGAAATCGCTCAGGACTACTACCTGGGATTTGTTCAAGAACCGTTCTGCGACTGCTGAATAAATGTAAGTCGCCCCATAAGGGCGGTAATCGACCAATCGAGCAGGACAGTGTTGCCCATCTCCGACGACGATGTGGAAGCAGGCACCCTCGGGGTAACGTACACCCGTGATTCCAGGCCACGCTTGCTCCATCGACCCAGAGCCATCAAAAACATAGTTCCACACGCATCCGGGGTTTAATTTTCTGGACCTGATTTCAACAGTCCGATCGTTTGAATCATGTCCCGTCGAGGATTCGTCGGCTTCATTGGAAATGTAAAGGGTTGCTGTCCCACGAGCTCCATACGCTCCTCGGACTCGAGAAATTTCAGTGGAAACGCTACTTAGTCTTCCTTCACCCAGAATGCTGTTGCCGGTGTCGCGAGACGTGACAACGCGGGTTCCAGTCCTTTGTGCTGCTGCATCGACATCCATTCGGCAAGCATCTGCATGCCCGACCAGCTCGAGCTCTGAGGCCCATTGCAACTGTTTCATGCAGCTTTCAACTTCTCGGAGTGCCCTGGCGTCCATAGTCACCGAGCCCTCCGAAAAATGGACTAGGCATCCAGGTTCACGGGGAGGCGTCGGGCCTTCCACTTTGCAGATCTGATAAGCGTGAGCTGAGGACCAAGTCGTCCCAATCAGCGCGAAAACGAGACGAAGTGGGCTCACGAGATTGATTTTTCGGGTCAAGCAAAGGGGGCTCATTCTGATCTTCACGTGGCTCTCGTGGTAGGAGTGTCTATCGAGCGAACTTACGTCCTTCGATTCTTCGTTCCGCTGCTTCGAGTGTATTCGACATCAAGCTGAGAATAGTCATCGGACCCACACCACCCGGGACCGGGGTAATAGCTTGGGGGGATGCTCTTGCGACAACCTCAAGGAAATCGACGTCTCCCGTGACCTTACCGTCCACTTTGCGGTGGATTCCAACATCGACTACAACGGCTCCATTCTTTAAATGCTCGGGGTGAATCAGGCCCTGACTCCCGGCTGCGACAATCAAAATATCGGCTTGCCGAGTCATCGATTGCAGATCCCGAGTTTTCGAGTGGCAGTGGATGACCGTGGCGTCTTCACGGAGCAAAAGCGCGGCCATTGGTTTTCCAACCAGTGCGCTCCTTCCGACGACACATGCAACCTTGCCTCTCAGCGATATTTGGTAATGACGAAGAAGTTTCATGATCCCGAGCGGGGTGCACGGGGTGAAACAGGGGAGTCCAAGGGAAAGAGCGCCGACGTGCAGGGGGTGGAACGCATCGACGTCCTTTTCAGGAGAAATCCACGTGATCACGTCTTCTTCGTGAAAACTCGGAGGAAGCGGCCTCTGGAGCAAAATTCCATCAATATCGTCGCGAGCATCAAGTTTGGCGATTCCAGCTTTCACTTCTTCGGCGGACGCCGTAGCTGAAAATCGAAAGGTCTCCGACTTGATCCCCAATTCCTCG
>CANMSW010000014.1 GCA_947500275.1 Bacteriovoracaceae bacterium
AAATTAGAGGGACTGTTAAGCTGAAGACGTGGCCTCTTTGCCTGGTGATCAGAAGAACCTGAAAAATCGAGATCCGAGGGCTTCTCTTGATTCCTCTGGGCTCGAGGAACTCCAGAAACGCATGGCGCTTGTTCTGAGCGCCGCTCCTTCAGTGGGGGGAGTCTCTGAAACTGATCAAAATCGGGCATTTTTGAAGACTATTCTCGAGAAGGTGACCCCCAAAATTGCGCTCGGAGCTACGAGCATGGCCATTATCCAGGCGTTTGCGAATATTGATGTGACCGCCGAAAGAATGGCTCAAATCATTCAAGGAGATCCGTATTTTGAGGATCTGTTTCAGCGTGTTGTTGCTTCGATGAGTAAGCGGGAGCAGCCCCCTAGCGTGGAAGCTGCGATCGTTTTGATGGGAATTCAGAATTCGAGGAATCTGATTGTCGCTAATCAAATTCTACGAAGTGTGAAGAGCGGTTTTCCAGAATGGACTAAGGAAGGAAAACTGAAGGTTCTCTCTTCGGATTTTGTTAAGTTTGGTCTCAAAACCGAAGAGTCACTGGTTGCAAAAAAAGATCCCATGTCAGACCTCGGGTTCGTGGCGGGATTGATTTTTGACGTTTTGCTTCAGCTCGCTCAAGAGGACGCTGAGGAAAAGAAAAAGGTTCTGGCGCTGATCGACGCTATTTATGATCACGGCATGAAGTCTGCCGGCTACGGGGCAGTGCTTGCGCGGTCCTTATCCGGATTTCCTTATACAAAGTTCGTATTTCCTATTTGTTTGCTCCACGATGTAGGGAAAATCGTGATGGCGATCTTTGATAAGAGATATTTAGCTTTTCTCGATGAAATGGCCAAAAAAGATGTTCCTCGTCCTTTGCGGCACCGGCTTGAGCGGGATCGATTTGGTGTGGATCATGCTTTTATAGGATCTACCGTCATCAGGGCCTACCCGCCCTTTCGGGCGCTCTCTGGAGCTGTACTTCTCCATCATTCTCCTTTTTGGGGAGAAGGGGGCGGGCAGAGCAAGAGTACAACGACCACTCAGGGGCTTCGGCAACTGGCCGCCGTCATCAGTCTCTCGAGTAATATGGCGTCTAAGGCCAAGAAGATCGATAATCCTGCCGATCCGATTATAGCGATTTGGAGGGGGAGCGAACTTCGAGATTTCGATTTCCCGAATGACGCGATCGTTGCTGCTTCGCAAATCACCACTTAAAGTCGATGTTATTTTGACACCCGTCTAAAGGGGGCTCTGGGGTGGATGTCGTTACTTTTCCTCTGGGAAAATCCGATAAGCGTTTGAATGAGTCGTTGAAACTCGTTTTTAAACGCATGAGCTGGATCAAACCGATGATGCACTTGAGACGTATTTTATTGTTCTTTTTTTTCGGTTTTTTAACCTTGCTGCCTTCAAGGGTTCATGTCGCGCTTGCCGGGGATTCTCCTGTGCTTGGGTCAAGGTACCTTTCCGGACGCGCGCTCGCGATGGGGGGGACCTATATTGAACAAGCAGATGACGCGATGTCCAGTTTGTTCTATAATCCAGCTGGAATAGCTAAAATCCGAGGTTTTCAGTTTGAACCCTTGAATGCTCAAGTGCAGATCAATTCAGGAGCGGCCGCGGGGCTCTCAACCTCGATTATCGATTTGCCGAATTTTTCTGAATATAAGTCCGTCATTGATGCCACTCCGGGTGTATATCATGGAGGTTCTCTGACCGTAGCACCCGCGGTCGGTTTTCGTGGTTTTGCCTTAGGAGTTTTGTTACACGAAAGTGCAGCGGGTAAGCTTGAAGATGACGGAACCTATAGCATCCGTGGGCATCGCGAGATTGTACCCGCAGTCGGTTTTGGTTTACGGCTCGCGTCCGGAGTCGTTCGATTGGGGTACTCCGGTCAGTACGTTTCTAAGACGGAAGGTGAAGCTACTGATATAGCTGCAAGCACCTCGCGTGATTGGCATGACGGAATGCCAGAAGGCGCAGGACTTTCTCATAATGCGGGTTTCGCATTAAACTTGCCGGTAAACTATGCGCCTTCTTTCAATTTTGTGGCTCGCAACATCGGAGGATTGAGTTTTTCTCAGAGTCCGCTCTTCAGTTTAGCCTCTGGCAGTTCTGGAACTCCCGCTTCTGTTTCGGCTACCTATGACGCAGCCTATGGAATGCACTTTAAGCTGACCTCCGGAGGCTCGATTCACGTTTCGACTGAGTACCGTGATATTCTTGGAGCCTCCGGGATGCCCATCCCTTCTCGGATCGGATTGGGTGTAGAAGCGAATATTGCTGGAAAGATCCAACTTCGCGGCGGGATCAATGCAGGGTGGCTGAGCTGGGGCGTGGGACTTACTGGGCGGAAAAGTGCGCTTCACTTTGGATTTTACTCAGAGGAACGTGGCACGGGTTTCTTATCCGAGGGGGATCCTCGCTGGTTTCTTCAGTGGGAAGCGAGAGTCTTTTAAGCTTGAATATCGAGAGAGTGGAGGCCGTCAATGAGGATTGGCTTTGAGGGACAGGATTTAAAGCTGAAGGACGATTTGTTCGCCGGAATTCGTTCTTTATTTGGCGAGGATCCGTCGCTGTCTATTGAGGAGTCCTTTCTAGCGGGCGAGCAGAGTTCAAACGGAGCGGCGGATTTGGTTTTTGTAGTCGATGACGCTTCGACCGATTGGCAAAGAATCAGGGAAAAACGTGGGCGTTCAGTGCTGGTGAGTATTGCAGTCCGGACTCATGACCTTCCGGTTGGTTATGTTGCGGGAAATTCTGATGAGCTCATTGTCCTTCCTTTACGACCGGTTGAAGTTTTTGCCCTTTTTCGTCGCATCAAGCTCCACGAGACAGTTCAGGAGTTGGCGGGAGCGCAATCAAAACTCGCGGCCTCTCTTGAGCGACTCGAGTCCGATGTGATGCTTGCAGAACGGTTGCAAAGGGCAGTCCTGCCCACACGCTTTCCGGAAATGCGTGGTTTAAAAGTTCGCCACCGTTACCTGGCTGGAATGCGGGGTGGGGATTGGTTTGATATAGCTGAAGCGCGTGATGGAAGTGTGATCCATCTGGTGCTCTCGGATGGTTCAAGCAGTGGGCTGTCCAGTGGTGTGGGTGCGGCTCTTACTCGGGTCGCTATGAAAGTTTCTCTGGAGTCAGCGCGATCGCCTGTCGCGACTGTTCGGGCGCTTCACGATGAGTTGCAGGAATTGTTTACCGACAAACATCGCCTTTCCTTGATCTATGGAGTTTTGTCTCGTTCTGACCTCAAGTTCCGATGGCTAGCGCTCGGCAATGCGAGAGTGTTTCTGCGTTCCGCGATCGAGGGAGAGTTTGTGCCGTTGCCTCATCAGGGGGAGCTTCTTCGAAAGGGGCTTTCGTTTCCGGAGGATGTACAATGTGGCGAAGTTCAGCTTTCGCCTCAGGACCAGGTAGTATTGGTCTCGGACGGTTTCCTTGAAGGCTGTGGCGGTTTAGATGAAACGCTTCGGGTATTAAATGGCAGGGCTGACCCTAGGGGTGGGCGTTCGGCATCGGACCGCGATGCAGAAAGTGTCTTAAGTGAGCTCGCTTGGATGATTCGCCGAGGCCTTGCGGACGACGAGTTACCAGCACAGGAGTGCTCAGCACTTTGGTTAGAGATTGATTCTCGCGTGATCCGTCTAGCTCGCTAGCAGGTATCCTTCCCGATGAGGGAGGGGATCTGTCATTAGGCGAGCGCGAGACGATCCCGCCCTCGAAGGAGCTTTTTAATGAGTTCTTTTAAATGGCGCATGTTGCCCAGGGATACCCGAGGCACCCCTGAATAACAAGGTTAATTTCCGATCATAAAAGTCAGCCTTCGAGGGCTTGCTTCAAGTCGGCAATCAGATCGTCGCAGTCTTCGATTCCGACACTGATCCTGACCAAAGTGTCACTAATCCCCAGGGCTTTTCGGTTCTCTGGGGGAATACTCGCATGAGTCATGATCGCAGGATGTTCAATCAGGGACTCGACTCCACCCAGGCTTTCAGCCAGCGTGAACACTTTGACTCGCTCGAGAAATCGCCTGGAGTCAGCAAGGTCACCTTTGATATCGAAAGTGATCATACCACCGAAACCACTCATTTGCTTTTTCGCGAGCGCATGCTGGGGGTGTGATTCGAGTCCTGGATAAATGACGCGGGCCACTTTTGGATGGGACTCAAGGAAATGAGCAACTTCCATCGCGTTTTGCGCATGACGTTCCATGCGGACGTGCAGCGTTTTGAGACCGCGAAGAACTAAGAAGCAGTCAAGCGGCGCAGGCACGGCACCCACCGCATTTTGGACGAACTTGATCTCTTCGTGAAGGTCATCGCGATTCATCACGACGATGCCACCGACGACATCGCTATGGCCGTTCATGTATTTAGTGACCGAATGAACGACGAGATCAGCGCCCAGTTTCAGAGGCTTCTGAAAGTAAGAGCTCATGAAGGTATTATCGACGACTGAGATGATTCCGCGCTTTCGAGCCATCGCGGATAGCGCCTCAATGTCGGCAATTTTGAGGGTTGGGTTGGTTGGCGTTTCGAGCCAAAGTATTTTTGTGTTGGGTTTGAATGCTGCTTCGGCGTTCTCGGGTCGGGTTAAGTCCACGAAGCTGAATTCGATTCCCTGTTTCCGAAAAACTTTGTCGAAGATACGAAACGTGCCGCCGTAAACGTCGTCCCCACAGACAACGTGATCTCCCGCTTTCAGAAGGTGCAGAATGGCGTCGGTGGCAGCGAGACCCGACGAGAAGGCGAGAGCGTGCTTGCCTCCTTCGAGGGCGGCTACACAGTCTTGGTAGGCGGTTCGAGTCGGGTTGTGAGTGCGGGAGTATTCGTAGCCCCGGTGTTTTCCTGGCGAGTCCTGGGCGTAGGTCGAAGTCTGGTAGATCGGAGTCATGACCGCCCCGGTGGTTGGGTCTGGGCTCTGACCCGCATGGATGGCGAGGGTGCCGAATCCAGGCTGAAGCGCTGAGCCATTGCTAGTGTTTTGTTTTGCGTCCATGGTACCGATCTCCCCATCTTTGGCGGTGTTTATCAACGGCTAAGAGGATCTGCTAAATCCGTCAAGCAAGACTCGAGTCAGTGAAATTTTCTGGGTGGACTGTTGTCTGGAATTGAACTTTTTTAGCTATTTGTTAAGGCCTGGCGTCGATGAAGGTCAGTAACGCAGTTTGGATCTTAGAAGACGATGAGTCCATGCAGTACGCTTACCAGCAGGCCTTTACGGGACGGGCAGGCGGAGTCCGCTTTTTCTCAAGCTTGAAGGAGTTTTTCGGTGCACTCATTTCGGGGGCTGAATTAGAGGTTCCGGTAGCGGCCATCCTCGATTTGCGTCTCTCGGACGGAAACCTACTGGAAAAGGCCGAGTGGTCTGACTCGAAAGCTCTGAGTTCGTTCTTGAGAGCCGTTCCCTGTGTCGTCGTCTCAGGCTGCGACGATACGCAAGTGATTCGAGAGTGCTTCAAGGTCGGAGTTCGGGACTACTTGGTAAAGCCACTCTCCCTCAATGTGCTCTTGGTGAAGTTGGATCAGTTGGTTTCGGAATCTGAACGCAATGAGGCCGAAGCGCAAATGGCTGGAGTCTTGACCGCTCGAGAGCGCGCTATCCTTGACCTTCTCTTTGAAGCCTATGAATCGAAGAGTGCGGAGCAGATGGCCTTAGGTTCATCGGATCGTAAAGTGAGCGACCGGCTGGGAATTACAAAAGACGAGATACTTCAGCGAGTATGGCCGAATGTGGCAGTCAGCCCGGGAGCCGTCGACGTCCATTTGTCGCATCTGAGAAAAAAACTTGAGGGGACAGACTGGGAGATCCGCCTGGTTTCCCAAGGGTGTTGGACGATCAACCGTCGAGAGCCGTAGTTTCAAATTTTTTTGTCTTCCGTCACTAGCCAGGCGCTTTGCAAAAAAGCTCGAATCGGGTCAGGATGGGGCCCTTATGGTTAAAACTGGCGTTTCGGACTGGTCGCTTCAGAATTCACGTGAACTTCAGGGGCTCTGCTTCGCTGTTCTTCAAAGTCTTGAGCAATGTCAGCGGCCTCGCGTTCGGGATCCAAAGTGGGGCACTGAGTTTGAAATGGGTCTGCGCGGACTCAGTGAGCGGCTTAGGGCCTTTGTGAATCAATCGGCGAATCAGATGGGACCCTTGCTATCGGACCGCTTTCGTCGGCTCGAGCGGGGTTTTGAAGCTTATCGGGAAGCACTGAGTTCTGCTACTCCCAGCGTTGAGGAGTTGCGCGCTCGCTACCGAGAACTCTGTGCTGAGTATGAGGCTACTCTAACAGAGCTTCGTAAACAGGGGGTTCGTTCCTGGGTGGGGCGTGGTCATCTCAAGCCAGTCAATTATTGGCGAAATCTTTTCCATGCTGTTAACGCCACCGTTGCTGCGGTTCTCTACCAGTGGGTCTTGACCCGAGAGCAAGCTTTGTGGGCACTGGGCGGAGTTGCGGTGTGTGCTGTGGCGCTCGAGGTCTCCAGAAAATCTTTCCCTCGCTTGAATGACTTTCTCGTCGACCGAGTGTTCGGACTCGTTTCGAGGCCTAAAGAGCGCCATGCGGTGAACTCGGCCACTTGGTATCTTTTTGCTCTGATTGTTGGGTGTGCCTTGTTTCCGAAGGAGGCGATGCTCGTCGCGCTCTTAATTCTCGGTTACTCAGACCCGTTGGCATCGATCGTTGGTAAGCGCTTTGGGTCGATCAAAGTTCGAGGTCAGAAGTCACTCCAGGGGACGCTGGCTTTTTTCGTGTCCGCGGGGCTCATAGGTTTTTTCTATGCAATGGCAGCTGAAATCCAGCTCTCGAATCTATCGTGGCTTGCGTGGACTTTGGGCGTCCCGCTGTCTGCGACAGCAGCTGAGCTCTATGGTGACCGTGTGGATGATAACTTTGGGATTCTGATCGCGGCGGGTCTTGCGGCGACGCTAGCTCTCGCTGTGATCTGAAAAATTTAAGGCCGCCTCATCCTTCATCGGTTTGAGGTGGCCCTAAATTTTTGGACTCTCTCTCGTTTAGTGCCGGGTGGCTAAGTGAGCAAGCAAGTCGATTTTCGTCAAGATCGCGAGCACCTTTCCACTCGAATGCGACTCGGTGACGAGTGGCGTTTTTCCAGCGGCCAGAAGTTTTGAGACGAGTTCGATCGAGTCGGATGGAGTGACCATCTCGACGGTTCCTGCCACGAGCTTCTCCACAGTCTCATCGGCTCGAGCGCGCTTTTCATAGAGCGCAGTGAGGAGAGCACCTTCAGTTACAATGCCCTGAATCCAATCATTTGCATCTTTCACGGGGACCTGGCTGATGCCCTTGTCGCGCATGAGTTCGATCACGGTCGAAATTTTATCTGACTTCTTAGCCATAATCACTTCGCCGACCAGGCTTGGGCGCTTAAGGGAATTCATGAGGTCACTGACAGTGCCGAGCGAAGGAGACTCCAGGAAGCCTGCTTCGCGCATCCAGTCGTCATCATAGACTTTTGAGAGATATCGGTTTCCACTGTCAGGGAGAACGATCAGCACGTTTTTACCGCGCAGGCGTTCGCCTTGCTCTTTGGCCCACTTGAATGCGCCGGCGACGGCAGCACCGCAGGAGATTCCGCAGTACAATCCTTCCTTCGTGAGAAGTTCGCGTGTCATCAGGAAGGCCTCTTTGTCTTCGACTTGGGCCATGTCACTGATCACTGAGAAATCGTAGTTTTTTGGGATAAAATCTTCCCCGATTCCTTCAATCTTATAAGTCTTCGGACGGGTAACCGCTTTGCCCGTTTTGTACATTTCGTAAACGATCGAGCCCACGGGATCGATTGCGACGACTTCGGTACCGGGTTTCTTTTCGCGCAGGTATTTGCCCACACCGCAAATGGTGCCGCCGGTTCCAATTCCCGCGACAAAAACGTCGATGGAAGGCATTTGATTCAAAATTTCAGGACCAGTCGTATTGTAATGGCAGTCGCGATTAGCCAGGTTGTCGTACTGATTCATGTAATACGCGTTGGGGGTTTCTTGTCCCATTCTGCGTGAAACCGAGTAGTAGCTGCGCGGATCTTCGGGTTCGACCGCGGTCGGAGTGACGATGACCTTGGCGCCAAAAGCGCGTAGATTTTTGATTTTTTCCTGCGACATTTTATCGGGCAGGACAAAAATGCAGCGGTAGCCTTTGATGGCTGATGCGATGGCGAGGCCGACCCCGGTGTTGCCGCTGGTGCTTTCGACGATGGTGCCGCCCGGTTTTAGCACCCCTCGCTTTTCAGCGTCCTCGATCAGCCAGCCGCCGATGCGATCTTTGATGGAGCCGCCCGGGTTCATAAACTCAAGCTTCACGAAAAATTTTATCCCGAGGTCGGGAGCGACTTTGTTGAGTCGGACGATGGGGGTGTTGCCGATGGCTTGGAGAACATTCGAGTAAACGCCGGGATTGGACATAGTGGCGGGGTTTTAACTTGGGGACGGTACGGGGCGCAATGCTCGAAATTTTGGAGTATTCGGAAAAAAAAGGCCTGGGGGGGCGCCCCCAGGCCTCGCGATTTTAGCTCAAATGTTCGGTAGGGGACGGGTGCGTCCGGTGGCCGAATTGGGCTTGATTGGCTCCATAGGGATCAGCCGCACTCGGATGAGGGCGGTCTCCGAGAGTCCCTGCTTCCGCAAGCTCACGTCCCGTTGCAAGGGCGGAGAGTCTTGCGACTGAGCCATAGACGAGCTCCAAGACGGGGAGTTCTTCCTCGGCTTCCATTTCTTCTTCGATGGATTGAGAGTCTCGCAGGTCGGTCATGCAGAGTTTTCTGAAAACCATTCCTTGTGAGTTTAGGTTTTCTTCGACGCCACGCTCCGTGTTGGTTCGTAAAAAGCCGCCAATGAGTTCACAGCCTGCCAAGTAGATCACAGGCTCCGCCGCCAAGCGGTCCACGAGCGTTGCAGTGGGCACGCCTTCCTGAACGGCCATGCTTTCAATCGGGAGTTTGTTTTTTCCGACGCTCATTTTGTTTTTGGCGCGGCGGTTCAGTTTTTCGAGTTCTTCGGCCGAGTGGACCACCATGATGCCCATCCCGTAAGTACCGGAGTTATTTTTTACGAATACGAATGGATCTTGAGTGATGCCGCGTTCGATATAAGCTTTTTTGCTGCGATCTAGAACGCGAGCAACGGCCGCCTCAACGCGATCGATTCCTTCATCTTCATTGAAGTTCACATAGTCGACTTCTTCCGTGTCGATCTGTAGGACCCAAGGGTCGACTCCGATGAGTTGTGCAAATTCACCAGCCAGTGCGTTGTAGTGCTTAAAGTGAGTCGACTTTTTACGCGAGTGCCAGCCCAAGCGATGCGAAGGGATGACGGGTTGTTTCACACCATCGAGCAAGGTCGGGTAGCCACTCGAAAAATCGTTATTCAGAAGGACCAAGTCGGGCCGGAAAGGTCCCGCAAGCAACTCGCCGCTTTCAACACGGATCGGGTGGGCATGAATCTCTTTCGCTGTGGCCGATACGAGTCGGACTGAGCCATCCCGCATGAGGAGTTCGGTAGGAGGGGCAGTGCCAATCCAGCCGACTTCAACTTCAAATCCAGCGTCTTTGAGAATCTGAGTCAGATAATAGAGGTTCTCGATATACCAGCTGTTCGAGGTGTGAGCCTCGGGGAGAACCAAGATCTTTCGCGGCACTTCAATGGACAAGCGAGCGGCAAGCCCCTCGACTTGCGCGCGCATAATCGAAGGGGAAGTGCGAAGGTCATCTGGGCAGATGTTGTTGAAGCCAGCAGGAAATAAGTTGCTATCGACGGGAACGATCTTGTGCCCCGAATCACGAAGGTCGACTGAGCTGTAAAAGGGAGGAGGGGCTTTGCGCGCTTGCTCAAGCGTCCACTCAGAGATTTGCTTGCGATGGGAATGGATTTTCTCAGCCAGCTCCCTTTTGAGAGCGACTGCTTTTTTGGCCAAAGGCGTCTGAGCGTGCGCGGACGGAGTCATGGGGCAGCTTTCCGACGGAACAAGTTCCCGTCACTTTACTGAACCCCGGTTAAAAGACTTAGGGATCCAGACGGCCGAGTTTCTCTTCGGCCGATTTTCTGAGGAACGCCCGAAAGGCGTCCCATTCCACGGTTCCAGTAGAGTTCAAATTCTCTTGAAGCACAATGGGGGACCGTTCCGGTTTGGCAAGAGCGGCCAGCCACTCTCGGACTTGAATTTTGCACCGTCGGCGTTGCTCAAGGCCAAGTTCTTCACGGTAAGATTCTGTTTCCACTGGGGTTTTTTGTCTGCTGCCCGGAGGTCGAGCGGGAGGGGGGACCCGATTGCAGCGATCGAGCCAATTTGCGACTCCTGCGTGGAGCACCTGCTTTGAGCGCTGGGTCGACTTTTGGTCGTTGGCGTCGAGGACCGTTTGAAAGAGAGGGGTGAGCGCTCGTGCGCAGAGGCTTACTTTTTCGAGGGCCGCCAGTGCCTGGGTTTCTGATTGAGCCGACTTTGTGCTGAGATCGCAGCCCCGTTGCATAATCCAGAGTTCAAGCCAGGCTTTCTTACCCGAAATCGAGGTTGGCGTTTGGGGGGAAGTTAGCCGCGGATCCTTGAGTTGAAGATCGGCCCTGGGATCCTGATTGAGGAGAATCCGACCGTTGACTTCGAATAGGATCGCCTCCTGAAGGGTAGTTTCTGCGCCGGGCGTTTTTTTCAGGTCCCTGCGTTTCTCCAGATTCATTCGAAGTTCGCGGGCTTGAAGGGTGGCTCCCCGTGCGTTTCCGGACTCCAGGAGTGCCTCGATCAGCAAGAGCGTAGGACTCCAGCTGCGGTGAGAAGTCCCCCATGCACGACGAGCGATTTCTAGGAAAGGAATGGCCTCTTTGGGTTTCCCGATTTCCAAGTACGAGAGACCCAGCGCCTCATGGGCATCCGTAAAGTGAGCTGAAGCCGGGTATTTTGCGATGATTTCCCGCAAAGGAGGGATCGCATCGGCAGCCTGATGTGCTTGAATAGCCTTTTGTCCTTGTTCCCAGAGAAGGTCAGGCCAGGCCGCGCTTTGAGCGAAAGCGGACGAACTGAGAAAAGGCAGGAGAGCGAGAATACGGAGCGCTTTGAGTCGCATTGGGTTCCTCAAGCCGGGTTAAACCTCTCCAGAGCCTGACTGATTTCGAGAAGATCTGAAAGGGAATGCACATCGCGAGCAAGTTCAGGGAGGCTGAGGCAAATCGGAGCGGATGGATTTCCGGACGAAAGCGTTTTGAGTTTCATTTCGAGGTCGGTCATCGCCAGGGATTCTCGTTCTTGGAGTGCAGATAAAACTTGGAGGGCGCGGTTGATATATTCGGGCGCATTCTCCGGCGCACGTTCCGGACACGCCCCTAAGTGGCTGAGTCGCCGATTGACGACGATCCCTTCAAATTGAAACCCATGGCCTTTGACCGAGTCCACAAAATGAAGAGCGTCTGGAGCAGTATCGCGCGATGGCGCCGCGACGAGCAGAAATGAAGTCGAATGATGTTGGAGGAGTTCGGTAATTTTTGAAAGGTTGGCCGAAAACTGAACTCGTACTTCAAAAAGAGCGGATGCGAACTCGAAGAGGTGAGTCATGAATGCAGCGCCGGTGAGCTTCTCAAGAAGTCCGAGTGCCTTGCGCATTCCGGTCGAGACGAGTTTGTTCGCGGGTAAGACGAGCCAGCGGATAAATCGCTCGTCAAAAAATCGCGCCAAAAGCTTTGGGGCGTCGAGGAGAGCGAGAGTGTTCCGGCTGGGCGGTGTATCGAGAATGATGAGATCAAACTTGCCTTCCTGGTGCAGCCCGAGAAGTCGTTGCATCGCCATATATTCATTCGACCCGCTGAATTCGCGAGAAAAGATTTGAAAAATCGGGTTATCGATCACCCTTTTTGCGATGGCCTCGCTGGCGGTGAGTGATCGGATAAAGCTTTCAAACGTTTCACGTGTGTCCGGCATTATCGCGTGAAGTGAACCGCTTTCAGGAAGAGGTGGAAGTCCTTTATCTATGAGGGCTTGCCTTAACTGGGAACTGAGATCCGTTGGCAGATCCCCGATGTCACCGAGACCCAGCGAAGTGGCAAGGCGCTTAGCGGGATCAATCGTGATAACGACGGTCTTTTTTCCTAACGAAGCCGCACGCAGAGCGAGAGCCGCGCTCACGGTTGTCTTGCCAACTCCTCCAGTTCCGCACGTGACGATGATTTTTTTCGTCAGGAGAGCCTGATCAATCTGTGAGGTACGCAAGTTTGAGGTCATTTTGTGAAGACCTCCTTCCGAATGAGTTCTTCTGCGAGCGCTTCCACAATTCCTTCAGGAATTCGGTCTTCAGTGGGTGCATTTGGGCGAGGCGGAATATAGCCTAGCTCGCTGAACCCTAGTCCAACCTCGCGCCAGATCCTGAGATTGAAGGCTTCAAGTTTCGCACGTCGTTCCGCGTACTCGATCGGGGATGAGGCGAGCGGGGAGGCTTGATCCGATACCCCTGAAGAGTCGTTCTGGAGGGTCTCAGGAGGATGGGGAAAACGGCGGTTCACTATGAAGGCAGGGGTGTTTTCAGGGAAAAGTCTCAGGAGGAACGCTTGCAGGTCGATGGATTCACGAAGGGGCATTTCCTCTGGGAGTGAGACGATGAGTTGACTGCACTCTTGAGGGTCACGAAAGGTCTCGAGCATCGACTCGGCATCGGAGTGGATCGGTCCGCCGCGGAAGAGGTCGGCGAAATTGGAAGTGCTCTGGAACATCGCCAAGCCGTAGCCGGTCGAAGGCATATCGCAGACCACATGATCCCAGCGTGTCCGCTCGTACCAAACTTTCCCAAGGAGGACGAGTTCGTGAATGCCCGGTGCTGCCTTGGCGAGGTAGCGAACGAGCGAGTTTTGCACGAGGATTCGTGTCAGTGTGGGTATGCCGATCTTCATGGAAGTGTATTCTTCGAACGCAGTCTGAGCTTCGCAGTTCAGCTCAAAAAAATTCGGAGAGATTTCTTTTAATTCTCCGGCCGGTCGAAAGGGATCTTCAAACGTCACCCAAAGGACACGCTTTGTTGTCTTTCCGCGGCCGGACGGTTGCTTCGAAAGCGCACGAGCAATGGCTTGCGAAACGCAGGTTTTTCCGACCCCGCCTTTACCGCTGACAAAAATCAGGCTTCGAGTCAGAGCGTCTTTTAGAGGGTCGTGGTTTGAAGGTCCGGGCGTCATTTTTATTCCTGATGCTCAATAGGTTCCGTGAAGCCATTCGACTGGGATGGGGAGTCGCTCCAGGCGTGCCCGCTCTTCGCTAGAAAGTTCGTTCTCAGTGTCGATGACGAGGCTTCTCAGTTCAGAGGGGGCGCTCTCGGCAAATGCACGGAGAACGTCCTCGGAGGGAACGATTCCCCTTCGATTCCAGCGAACTTTCATGGCTCCAAATTTCTTCCAAACTGCGCCCTGGTCCCAAGGGTCAAAATCGGTATCCAAAGTCACCCACTGAAGCTTCTTGATGTTGAGGAGGTAAGGAAAAGTGTCATCCGGCGGGAACATATCACGGACGCGAATGGTTTGTGGCATCGACAGGATATTCAAGAGATCCATCTGCGTGTAGCCAGGCCAGAAATCAGTCGCGATATTGAGCGGCACCCGGGCGGGGATCGCCGTCCAACTGTCTTTATCCAAGTACTTGGGATACGCGCGGCCCGCATAAGTGAGAGCAACCTCGGCATGGAGGGTTTCCAGCGCGGCTGCAAAAGAAGGTTCCTGGGGACCTGTAATGACGAACAAGATTTTTTTGAACCCGAGCGAGTCCAAGAATTTCAAGCCCTCCGGTGAGGGGAGGATTCCTTCGATGATGTTGATCTGGGCACCTCGAGAAGCGAGCTTTTTCCAGGCCGCACTCTCAGAAGGGAAGGGGTATCGAAGAACGCCGATTTCAAGGCGGTCTGCGTTTTGAAGTTTGAGGAGCGCTTCGAGGTCCGTCGTGGTTGGGTCGCCCGCTGCGATTCGGTAGTTTCTTGTTCCTGGAGTTTTGTTCCAAAGATCTACGGTTTCAGCGGTCGGCATCCCTTGAGAAAAGAGCGTCTCTTTGAGGGGGCGAGCCTGTGCGGAGAGCGAAAGGGTGGCCCCGGTGAGAAGGAAGAGAGAAAAGGTGACGAAACTCTTAAAGTGCATGCCGGGATCTCCTGCGAGCTAAGCAGTTGGTTCTGGATGGGTTGAACCCGATCCCGGCAGATCACCATAGGGCTGAGCAGCTTTCAAGCGGCCCTTTAGAGGACGCCGATCCGACCACCGAAACCTACGGTGGCCATCCACTCCGTTCCGTCCGGTAGGTTGGCGAATCGAGCGCGAAGTTCTGGTCCAAATTCGAAAATCGAGATTTTGAAAGCGTTGAATCGGAGGCGCTCTGAAGCGATCACCCCTTGATTCCAACCTTCGATGAGCGGGGCGTCAGTAAAAGCGACGTCGGAGGTACTTGGGTTGAACTGCGGAGCGGCATAGTAAGCGACTCGGAGTTCGTTTTCGAATTTCCAAATTTTCAGGAAGACCTTGGTTCCAGCATAGAGTCCCAAGAGGGACTGTTCTTCACTTCCTGGGCGGGTCCAGTCCATCGAGATGACTCCCGCGCTCAAAGTGAGCTCACCCAGGGCTCCGAGTCCGAAGTTTCCACCGAAACCGCCCATGACCCGAAGCATGTCCCCATTAGGGCCGCCTTCGCGGATATAAAGTTCATGGATCTTGGCAAAAGCAATCCCACCGTCAGCCAGGATTTCAACTGCATCGTCACCGCCTGCGCGGGTGTAGCCGGCGTCTGCCGAAGCATGAAAAAAGAGGAAGTTGAAATCGAAGGATCCATTCACGGAGAAAGCGGCGGCAGCTTCCTCTTCGGAAAGAGGGGTGCCCACGGCCCCGCTGGCTATGTCGACCCCAACCTCGATGAGGCGCCGGGCTGCTTGCGACTCGCTGGAAGGGATTAGGGCTGTCAAAAGAGCAATGCTCACAGAAAAAAGGCGGCAGTTCATGATTGAGATCCTCGTGATGTGGCCTTCTTAGCGATGGAATAGGGGGTCGGCAAGGTTTCGTGACGATCCCTCACCCGGTGAGAAGGAGTTCTGAATAACGGTCCAAGAAATGACGGTTCGTGGGTGGATGAAGGCGAGAGCGATCTCGGGAGTTGTTGAAATTTTCGGGAGGGGGCCTACACTGTTAAGAATCCAAATCTTACTCGCAAAGGACATCGTCATGAGTATCCATTCCCGAATGAATTCGAAAAAAGCCCATGCGGCAGCTGCTACGCTTGCATGGATCGCCGCTCTTTCCGGTTGCGCCGGAAATAAGCAGTTCACCAAGGGTGAGTATGATGACCCGACTCGGGTTGAACTTTTGGATGATAAATTCAACGAGAGTGACATGCAGCAGATGGCCGACTCGGTGATCAAAGCGATGGTCGCTTGTCCTTGGGTGGCGAATGCCCCAAAACCTCCGATTGTGGCAGTAGAACGGGTTCAGAATCGGACGGAAGAGCACATCGACACGGTTTCGATGACCGATATGATTCGAACCGCTCTCATCAAGTCCGGTAAGGTCCGTTTCGTGAATAAAGCCGAGCGCGAAACGATCGAAGAGGAAATGCAGTACCAAGAGAGTGGAGCCGTGAGTGGCGTGACTGCGAAGAAACGCGGTCAGCAAATCGGAATTGACTACCAGCTGGGAGGCGCCCTTGCGACCAACATCCAGCAGGTGGGTAATGAGAAGTTCATTTACTACAAATTGACCATGAATCTGACGAATCTCGAGACGAGCACGATTGATTGCACTGAAGAGAAGCAAGTTCGGAAGTTCTTCAAAAAGCGCAGCGTTGGTCTTTGATCTGAAAGGACGCGACCGAAATGATGCGAGCGGCCCGGGGAAGTCCTGAAAAATTAAGCAGGAGCCTCCGGGCCTTCGCTGTTTTTGGAGCAGCTTTGTTGGTGCTCGCCGACCTGTCGGGATGCGTTTCTGCCAGGATGAGTGACACGCAGATTTCCTCGGATTTCGCGAGCGGACACTACGACGCGGCACTGAAGAGGCTGAATGCAGGCCTGAAGAAGCAGCAGCCCAATGGGCGCGATCTTTTGCTTTATTTAATGGATCTTGGGCTCGTACTGCATACGGCTGGCCGCTATGAGGAAAGCACGAAGCTCTTTCTCCAAGCGGATCAGATCGCCGATATCAAAGATTACACCAGTTTATCTGCAGAGACCGTCACACTCCTGAGTAGCGATAATCTGAAGGATTACAAAGGAGAGGACTTCGAGAAAGTCCTGATCAATACCTACTTAGCAATGAATTTCGCCTTATTGGGGCGCGACGAAGAAGCGCTCGTGGAAGCGCGTCGTGTGAACCGTAAGCTCCAGCTCATGGTTCAAGAGGGGGGGCGAAAGTACAAACAAAATGCTTTTGCTCGTTATCTGTCCTCGATTCTTTATGAAAATGAAAAAAACTGGAACGACGCCTACATTGACGCCAAGGAAACCTACCAGTTAGAGCCCAATTTCCCGGGCTTGGGAGGGGTCCTCTGGCGCTTGGCCCGATTGAATCGGAACTCGGAAGACGCGGAGAAGTGGCAGCGTGAGTTCGCTTTGTCTGATACGGAGAAACAAGAGGCCTGGCGGGTCACGCCCAAATCGAGTGAGGGCGAGATCATCGTTCTCTATCAAAATGGGATCTCCCCGGAGAAAGTTCCCCACGAGTCTGCCCACAATGTCCCGAGGTACCGTGCGAGGCGGAATCCGGTTCGGATCGCTTCGGTTTGGTTGGATGGAAAGGAAATGGGGACCACGTCGGTCCTTCATGACATTGAGGCTACGGCGATTCAGAATTTAAACGATAATATGTCGGGGATCATTGCAAAAAAAGTGATCGCCGGGACCATCGCAAAAGAGAGCGCTGCCTACGGGATTGAAAAAGCGACTGATAGCCCGCTCTTAGGCTTAGCCGCTAAGGTCTTTTTCTATGCGAGTGATCAGGCGGATCTCCGGTCATGGAGTTTGCTTCCTCGTGATCTGCAAATTCTTCGGATTCCAGCAACCCCTGGGCTTCATACGGTGCGAGTTGAGCCCATCGGGAGCGGGGGGCGTCCGGTCGGAAGGATTGAAAAAACAATTCAAGTCACGAGTGGTAGAAAAAGCTTCGTCAC
The DNA here is from genome assembly GCA_947500275.1 of Bacteriovoracaceae bacterium. GTDB lineage: Bacteria > Bdellovibrionota > UBA1018 > UBA1018 > UBA1018 > CANMSW01. Next base: position 17,091 of record CANMSW010000014.1, read on the forward strand.
CTTCAGGTACATGCCTTAATAAGTCACTCAACTCTTTAATTGGAGAATAGAGATGTTCAATCGTCTTTCGAAACTCTTGTTTGTGATTTGCTTGGTGGCGCCTTTTGTTTCGTGCACAAAGAAGGCGGCAGAAAGTCCGAGCGCGGGAAATAAAGTCGTGAATTTGGCGATCTGGTCGAACTTTATTTCCAAAGAGGCGCTTGAGGACTTCAAAGCAAAAACGGGGATCACGGTGAACGTGACGAACTACTCCTCGAACGAAGAGCTGCTCGCTAAACTGCAAGCGGGAGCGACCGGTTTTGATGTGGCGGTCCCTTCGGACTATATGGTTTTTGCCATGGCCCAGTTGGGCCTGTTGGAGAAAATTGATCCCTCCAAAACACCAAACCGGGCTGGCTTGGATCCAATGTACTTGAATAAGGCCTTCGATCCGTCGAACGAGCATTCGCTTCCCTTTGACTGGGGAACCACCGGGATCGCAGTCCATCGAGATCGCTTTAAGGGCGAAATCAAGTCCTGGAAACAACTTTTTGAGACACCCGAGTTGGCGGGCAAGTTCACGCTCCTGGATGATTCTCGCGAGGTTTTGGGGGCTGCTCTTAAATCGATGGGGAAATCGTTAAATACGACTTCGGCATCGGACATTGAACAAGCGAAAGCGCTGCTCAAAAAGGTCAAACCACGCGTGAAAAGCTTTACTTCAGAGCCTCTCGTGGGCCTTAAGGAAGGTGAGATTGCAGTGGCTCAAGCGTTTTCAAGTGATGCGCTCCAAGCTCGTCGCGATACGCAGGGTAAAATCGATTATATTATCCCCGAAGAAGGAGCGACGCTTTGGATCGACTGCCTGGTGATCCCGAAAGGGGCCCCGCACGTTGAAGAAGCCCATGCGCTGGTAAATTACTTGTTGGATTCCAAAACTGATCTGGAGCGCGTGAAGAAGATCTTAGTGGGCTCTGCTCATCGTGGATCTGCTGAGGCTCTTACGGCCGACGTTCGCGCGATCCCTGGGCTGTTTCCTTCCGAGTCGATTCGCTCGAAGCTCGAAGTCATGAACGACTTAGGTGATGCGATGGGCCTTTATGATCGCGCATGGACGGAAGTGAAAGCGGGGGAGTGATTCTCCTCTCGCACGCAAGTGGATCAGTCGACTACACTTTGTTTCAGGGTGGTCGACTGAGGCGCTCCTGGAAAGGCGATTTCAATTTCGGCACGAGAGAGTTCCCGGACTTGGCCGATTGCGAGGTCGCCTAATTGAAGGGTGCCATAGGAGAGCCGCTTCAAATCCCGAACTTCATTGCCGACGGATGCAAAGAGTCGTCGAATTTCTCGGTTTTTTCCTTCCGTGAGTACGACGCGCAAGTGCGATTCTCGACGGCTCGCTTTGAGTAGATCAAGGGTG
>CANMSW010000015.1 GCA_947500275.1 Bacteriovoracaceae bacterium
TGATCCGGGGGTAATAGCTCCCCACCGTCGATGAGACGTTCTTCCCCTGAGCCTAGCTCCCGTGCTAGCGCCCTGTCATCGTGAGTGAGTTTCATTCCAGAGTGACAGGAACGTCCGAGTTACCATCCCCTTGGGTTCGCCCCGGGGTGCCAGCTCTTGTGCTGGCCCCGATGGAAGGCGTGACTGCTGCTCCGATGCGCGAGTTTTGGGGAAGGCGCGGCTGTTTCACTCATTTGGTGACGGAGTTCTTTCGGATCTCTCAAGATGTTCCAGGTCCAAAAACCTATATCGAACACGCCCCCGAGTTGACGGCCAGTCGAGGCGGTCGCGTATCGAGCGGAATTCCTGTGAATTTTCAGCTTCTTGGAGGAGACCCCGCCAAGCTTGCATTGGCGGCTCGACGAGCGGTTGAGGCAGGGGCGCTTGCCATTGACCTCAACTTCGGGTGTCCCGCGCCTACCGTCAATCGGAACGACGGGGGGGCGACTCTTTTGAAATATCCCGATCGAATCGAAACGATCGTTCGAGCGGTCCGAGATGCGGTCCCTGCGCGGGTTTCGGTTTCTGCTAAGCTCCGGCTCGGTTTTGATCGAATGGAGTCGATTGACGAGAACGCGCTTAGGGCTGCCAACGGTGGGGCATCTTGGATCACGATCCACGGGCGGACGAAGGTCCAGGGGTATACACCCCCGGCCTATTGGGGTCCGATTGGAAGAGTTCGCGAAAGCCTCGCAAAGCGTGGAATTCCGGTGATCGCGAACGGCGAGATTTTTACACTGGATGACTTCCGTCGGTGTCGAGACGAGACGGGTTGTGAACATTATATGCTCGGCCGTGGTGCTCTGGCAGATCCCGGTCTTCCTCTTCGGGTGGCCATGGAACTCGGAATCGAAAGAGCTTCAAGCGCAAGGCCCCAGAGCTACCAAGGGGGAGACCTAGCAGCGTGGTCGCAAATCCTAGACGAGTTTATATCAGTAGGGCGGCCCTTTATTCAGCATAAGCATTATTTAGTGAAGCGGATCAAGCAGTGGGGGCGTTATGCATGGGTTCGTGGGAACGCTCCTTGGTTTGATCAGGTGAAACTCCTGGAGACGGAAGACGAAATCCTTGCCTGGTTGAGATCTGCCGGAGGCAGCGTTTCGGCTCAGGATCAGCAGCCATCCTAGATTGCGCTTCAACCGAGCCCGATTGCCTCGGCCCGGTAGGTCGAGGCTTCTCGAAAATGACCGGCATGGGGGCGCTCGCTTCCATCAGGGGAATCCCAAAGACTTAAAGCGAACGCGACTCGCGCTATGCGATGGCGACTCCTTAAGCTCGAAGCATTCTGCAATACAGGCAGTGAGGCGATATCTGGATGTTCGCCAAGCCAGCTCTCGAGCTGCTCCCCTGAGAGACTCCCTGTTTTTTGCCCATAGCGTTTGACCATCGCATTCCGAATCGTTTCCACTCGATCACGCATTTCTTTGAATTGGGATTCGGCGGCCTGGATTTTTTTCGGGAAATCCGAATTCTCGTTCTCCGATGAAAGGAGAGGCGGAGTTCGGACCACGAGGTCGATTCGATCAAAGATGGGCCCCGAAAGGCGAGCGAGGTATTTCTCTCGATCTCGGGGAAGGCATTTGCATTCAGGCAATCGAGAAAGAAGCTGCGGATGATCGAGTCGGAGTTGGCGCAAGATCCCTGCGGGCCATCCCCCGCAGGGACAAAGATTACCGGTGGCTGCGAAAGTGAAGCGCGCCGGGAGTTCGACCTGTGCCCAACTTCGAGTGATTGAGATTTTCCCCCGTTCAAGCGGCTCGCGAAAAGCTTCTCGCGAGTCCCGGTCCCATTCCAAAAACTCATCGGCGACGAGCAGTCCACCTTGAGCCAGAGTGAATTCTCCGGGACGAATTCCATTGATATCAGCGCGGCCGATGAGCGCAGCAGGGCGGATTTGTTGTCCGACCCTGCGGATCGGGGCTCGGGCTTCGGCTTTCAGCGTGAAGGACTCCGAAGGGCCTAAGTTCGACGGCGGAATGAGTTCCGCGAGGAGTCGTTGTTCCAGGTGCGTCTTTGAATCGAGTTTCGGCATCAGTGCTTGCAACCATTCGAGCGCATGACTTTTACCTGTGCCGCGCGCACCGAGCAGGAGGAGGTGATGCCCACCGGCTGCGGCCACTCCGAGTGTTCGAGTGAGAGACGCGGGAAGAGGGAGAAGCCCTGAAGGACAGTCGGAAAGCGAGTGAGATTTCCTAGGCTTTTCCTCGAGATCAGGAATCGAGTGTTCCCATGATCTGGCCTCTAGCCACGAGTAGGTTTCCTTGAGCGTCGCAAAACGAGCAATTCTTGGAATTTTTTTCTCAGGGTGCGCTGACTTTAAAAGCTCGATTGCAGTCCGAATTTCGTCCGGGTTTTCAGGACCTAGCAAGAGGAAGTCGAGATTTGAAAGGACAGCCGCTGCGAGGGTTCGAAGGGTTTGACCGGAGGCCTTCAGTCGGCCATCCAACCCCAGTTCGGCCCAAGCGGCCCCTTGAATCCGATGGACTTGTTTTGTCGCGACGTTCGGGTCCGGCGTATTTTGCACGTTCCAGTCTTCGAATAAAACTGCGAGAGCCATCGCGAGGTCGATTCCGGTTCCCTGTTTCCTGATATGCGCGGGTGAAAGGTTGAGGACAATGCGTTTCCTCGGGAACTCGAAGCCAGATGCCTCAATTGCAGCGCGAACTCGTTCCCGAGCTTCGGTCACTTCGCGGCCAGGAAGTCCCACGAGTTGAAAACCAGGCAATTGAATCGTTGAGGAAATTTCAATCCATTGAAGCGAAGGGTGGGGCTCGTGATGGAGTGGGGCGGCAAAAGAGAGCAGATAGGGCTTGGGTTGTATCATGCGAGGGCAAAGGCAAGGCTTATGCCTGGAAATCAGGTGATGAGTGACAGCGGAGAGTCCGGACTTCGGACACGGTCCTCATTCTCGGACTACTGACTTTGCTTCCGACTTGCGAGCATCTCGTCACGGGCCCGGTTGATGGTCTCTGCAATTTTTTGAGCGTCATTCCACTCCCGGGAGCCTGGCCTTCCGACCAGGTCCGGATGATAGATTTTCATGAGCTCGCGGTGAGCATTCCGGATGGTTTTCTCATCCGACTGGGGTGAAATCCCTAGGATTTCGTGAGATTTTCCGTCGCCGACAAACCCCTCGAGGAGGAAAGGCCCCTTTTTTCCGGGTGGCCGATTCTTGGGCTCATTCAGTGTCGCATCTGCGAGGGAAGATTGAGGTTTCGGCGCAGCGCTTTGGGGCTGATTCTGTTTTTTTCGATCCGCCTCAAGAACGCGAAAATTACTCTCGGGGTCTTTTGGGCCGAAAAAACGCCAAGCCACAAAAATGAACACCGCTGCCATGCCGATTTGAAACAGGACGAAATCCGACGTCTGATTTTGGGTGACATTCATGGCGATCCCTCGGCTCCAAGGTTCATGATGAACGAGAAATCCGGAGAGGAGAAGGGGACTTTGATCGGCACGAGTTTTGCGACGTCCCCGATATGTTTGTTCACTTCTTTCTAGGGAGGGCACACGCCTTGAGCGCCTTTCTTGCGCTCGTTCTCCTTCCGGCTAGTTTTGGAGAACTTCATGCGCGGGAATCGGTGCCCTTTTTACAATTTGCACGGCACTCTGCGGGCGGGCCTTGTGCTTGGCGCTGGGATTCCTGGGACGGGAAAGTCTGGAATTGCCTCAGTGAGGAGAAAGTCGCCGCACTTTTGCGTTCGAAACGACTTCCGAAGGCCGGGGTCCCCCAGTCTTGGAAGCTACGCAGTTTTCCGTGGAACCCCCCATTGCATGAAGCCCAAAAAAAAGGGGCGCCTCTTCAAGTGGTTCAGTGGAGTGATTATCCTTTTGGTTGGAAAGAGGGGGATTCGGCAAGCCTGCCTGCAGAAAAGTGGATCCGGCAGGGATTGCTTTGGATCGAGCTCCAAAGGCAATTGATATCGAACGCCTTATCCGATTCCGATCCTCATGGAATGGTGAGGAGATTACTCCTGGATGAGCGACCCTCAATGCACGAGGCATATAACGATTCTTCGATCGACTCGGCATGGATGGAGCACGATTTCCTAAGACTGAGCGGGTGGGTTCATCTGCTTTCGGCAAGCGGAATTCATATTTTAGCCTGGTTTGCGTTCGTGCGTTGGGTCTGCCGTTCCCCACCTTTCCGGTTCTTCTTCAAAGAGCAGGAGCTGAAGGCGATCCGACTGGAGCGGTTTTTAGGCGTATTCGGCGGGCTTTTTTCTTGGGTCTTAGCGGGCTGTCGGGTGGGTCTGATCCGCCCTCTTTTGGCGATAGGCGTGCGGGCTTGGGCGAATCGCGCTGGCGTCCGCGCCAGAACGTGGGCACCGCTAAGCTTAGCGTTAGGGCTTGATCTGATTTTCGCTTTCCTGATCGATTTCGCAGGGAGAGGCGAATGGGGAATGGGGCGTGGGCATTACGCTTTGGCAGTCGCCGGCGGACTTTGGGGGTGGGATCAAACTCGGGCTCTACGAGAGCAAGCCCAGGGTCTTTCGGTATTCACGCGGCTTCGGGCCGCAGGACTCTCCCATGCTTCAATGGCCGTATTCTCGTGGCTCTGGGTGGTTCCTCTCGATGTGATATTAGGGGGGACAATCTCTCCACTTACGCCAGGGGTGAGTCTGATCTCCATCCCCGTTCTTGGTGGGATGGTGTTCCCAGGGCTCCTCTTTTTTTGTCTGGTCTTCTTTTCTGGCGCAACCTCCCTCGCGACGTCAGGTTTGTCGTTGCTCGCTGAACAGACGACTCGATTCTGTGAAGCTCTCCAGTGGGTCGTGGTGAAAACGGGCATTTCCTTCGTCATTCTGAATCCCGTTTCACTCGGTTTGGGCTGCATTTTAGCCTGGGCTTTCTTAAGCCTTTTCGGAAGACAAGGGGTTCGGTCGCTGAAGGGTGGGCTCCTTCTTCTCGGGCTTCTTGCGAGTCGGGTCCTATTTGCTTTGACCGGACAGACGATGTTGCCCCAATCCTCAAGAGTCCTTCAACTGGATGTAGGTCAGGGGGACGCGGCGCTTGTGATATCGAATAATGGCCCTGAGAAATGGAGTGGCTTGATCGATGCGGGGAGAGGGTCGAGTCTACGCGCTTCGGATTGGAAGCGGATTCTGGCCCAGGAAGAGGTGAGTTCACTTCAGGGAGTATTCCTCACTCATCTGGATGAGGATCATGCAGGAGGCGTCGTTCGACTTGCCAGCGTTGTCAGAATCGAATGCGTGGTTACGTCGCGCGGTCAGTGGTCGAGTTCTAAGGGACGAGCCCTACGAAAGGCCCTCGAGTTCCGCGTGGGGCAACTGGTTGAGTTGGAGGAAGTGTCGAAGTTTCCAGACGATCTGAAGTCTGTGTGCCTTCCGCCGGGGAGTCGTTGGGCCACCCTCAAAGAGTCCGGAGCAAAGAGGTCTGCCGTGAAAGCGAATGAGAATATGTCCGCCCTCTCGATCCCGGTTGGCGAAGAAGTGGAATGGATTTCGATGGGAGATGCCTCTCGGGAGGCGGAGTCAATTTTTGGAGTTTGGATTGCGCAGTTTCCGAAACGACTCGGAGTGAGAAGAATTCTGAAGCTCAGTCATCACGGTTCACGTCACTCCTCAGACCGCGAATTTCTGCAGCTGATTCAGCCGGATGAAGTTTGGGTGAGTGTTGGTGTCGGGAACTCTTACGGGCACCCTTCAGCCGAGGTTTTTGATCGGGTCACGGAGGTATTAGGATCGATTCCAATCCGGAGGACGGATCGGGAAGGAATGCTGCGCAGTGATGCTTTGCGAGCGCCATAAGCGCATCAAGGCCTGCGCCGGATTTACCGAAAGGCAAGTGGGACTAGCCGGGTTGAGTACCGGGCTTGTTTTTAGACAGGGACCTCGAGGCTGCTGAGAAAGGCTCCATCATATCGAAGGGTTTGAGTGTCGATTTTATGACGTCGTTTTCGCGATCGAAGTCCAGGTAATCTGGATGCTGGGGTGTTGGGTGGAAAAACGGTTTAAATCGCGGCAGGGGAAAACGCAGTCGCTTCCCGGGCTTTGGAGCCTTGGGGCTTTTTTTGCGTTGCTTGCCCTCTCTGCGTGCTCGGTCTTTCCTGAGGGAACCACCCTGCCCATCACCACCGAATGCATTCTGCCGACTGACCAAGCAGGAACGCTCAAAGGGCGTTGGCGCGCGCTTCCCATCCCTCTCGCACTGGAGGGGGGGAGTGGAGGCTTTCCTGACAGCGAAGCGGCCCCGATTTTAGCCGCGGCGGACCAATGGAATTCACACTTTGAGACTGTCATTGGAATTAAAGCCTTCGATTACGGTGAAACCGACGCGATCCGGACGACGACTGCTACTCGCCCGTCTTCTGTCTGCACGGAGGGGATTATATCGGGAACCAGTTATACCGGGAATGTGGAGATTTTTCTCCACTCGACGTGGCCCTATTCGAACCTAAGGAACGTGATTGCACTGACCACTTTTTGTCCCACGCCCAGCACACCATTTAACAATATCTACATGTCGATCATGGAAGCGAATTATCAGGACTTCTTTGTGGAGGGAAAAAAAGTCCCTGATTTAGAGAGTATTTTTGTCCATGAGTTGGGCCATCTTTTGGGGCTCGGGCATAGTTGTTCGAATTCTGGTGAAGACGGGTTTCCGTCATGTTCCGACGATAATATCGACTCGAACTACGTCGAGGCAGTCATGTTTCCGAGCTTTTCCTTTAATCAGTTCGGAGCAGGAGAAGTTCGCTCGACCCTCAATGAAAACGATCAAGGTCGAGCAAATTGCCTCTACGAAGACTTCAAAGAAGAATGACACGCTGATGCGCGCGAACCCTGGCTGGGGAGCTGTATACCGAGAATCTTGGCGATTCAAAGGTAATAGCGAGGGTGCACGTTTGAGTTAGCGCTCAATCAAGCCCTTTGACTTCAAAAGTTTCATCGCAAACTCATTCGCATAAACACTTGGAACGAAATTGATGAAGCCCGATAAGTGGCGCATGAGCGTGTTGTCGCGCTCAACCAAGAGCTGAGCCTCTCCATGACGATTCACGACTTTGATCGGATCTCGCTCGGAGGTGAGGGCGCCCTTGGATGAACGTTTCTTCTTCAGGTGGCGAACCCCGCGAGTGAAGACCACGTCTTTCTCTGGGATGTCTGCAAGGAGCCACTCGCGGCCCGTTCCGTAGCGATCGAGCACATCTTGGAACTCGCCCACTTTCGCACGAATGCGCTTGATGAGCTGCTCCTTTTCTTTCTCGTCTCCAGTATCCTTGAGAATGCGGTGCTCAAAGAGGGGGTGATGGACGGTTTTTGGGGGATGCCGGTAAAGCAGCATTTCCGTGAGCTCTGCGACGCGGGGATCCTTCAGTCGGTTCTTGAATCTCGCTTCCTGCATCGCGTTCATGAAGTAGACATCATTCCACCAGAAGAAGCGTTCGTCCCGCTCTTCGATCATGCCGAGAAGGTCGTTGAACTGGTGGAGCAGATCGAGGTCCAGATAGGCTTCCGCGACATGGGAAGACATAATATCAAACTTGGCTGACCCTTGGTTTTTGATCACTTGGCTATACCAGCTGAAACGCGCGATGAGGAAATCCTCGATTGCGTGCACCGCATTCTCGCGAACCCCAAAGGCCAGTTGCCCGTTTCCAGCCTGGTAGGTAACCAAATTCGCCAAAATGTAATCACGATCGAATTGACCGTATTTGATGCCCGTGTAGTGGGAGTCCCGCATGAGGTAATCCATGCGGTCCGCATCTAAATCCGAGTGCATGAGCTGGTTTGCGATCAAATGAGGGGAGTCGCCTTTGATGATCCGGGAGATCATCTGCACGTCAAAACCGTAATCTTCTAGAATTCGAGTGAGACCGCCTTCGTAGCGTGTATTCTTGATGATGAAACTTCCCAGGTGCTCATGGGAGTTCGGGAGATCTTTGGGGTTTTTCTTTACTTTGCGCCCACGGCGACCCGGGTCCGTGCCATGTCGCATATAGGCGTACTCAATAGCGTGGCTAAATGGGAAGGTCCCAATGTCATGGAGTAGTGCAGCGATCCGAAGCGATTTATGAAGCATTGCGGCTTCACTCTTCGCTTTTGGATTGAAGAGTTCTTCGTCAGAAACGGCGAGCCCAAGCGAACGAATCATTTGATCCATCGAGTGCATGACGCCAATGACGTGAGCAAAACGGTTATGCTCGGCCCCGGGGAAGATGTAGTTGGCGAAACCGAGCTGCTTGATCCAGCGAAGGCGCTGGAAGAAGGGAGAGTTGATGATTTTCTCTTCCCACTCAGTGATGTGGATGAACCCGTAAAGTACATCGAAGATGATTCGAGCATTCTTATTGGAACGTGGAATTGTGGTGGCCATTTGAGTTGTCTCGATCGGTTGCGCGGGGATTCCCTTCCCCCACACCTCCATTCAACCTGATTTCGTCAAAAAATGCACATGTCCTGTGAGGGGAGGAGGTGACTCAACCCCAAAATCTGTGTCGGGTGGTTCCGAATGGGCTCCTTTGGGAGTCGTGGAACGTAGGGCTCAAGTTTGAACCCCCCGGGTCCGAAAGGATGGTGAGAAGGAGGGAGCTCCCATGGATCGGGCCCCCAACAACCCAGTTTCTTCAAACCGTGAATTCAATCGCCTCAGGCGTCGCTTGATTGCGCTCACCGGACTACTCATTCTTGCGCAAGCAGGAGCGAGTCCTGAGTCTCGGGGCGGAGTTGAATATCAAACTGTGCCCTTGGGCGCAGAGACCAATGTCATCGCTCGTGACGAAAGCTTTCCCGAGTCTCGTTGGGGTTCTGCCCCGATGCGCGCGCGGAATGTGGAGAGCGCGGGTGAAGAAGGTTTCGTCGGTGCACGTAGCGGTCGGAGTCCAGCAAGTGCTCGTGCAGAGTACGACATGGCCTCCAATCCTTCGATCGACACACAGGCAATCGATCGCGATATCCCTTCGCGCTCTTCCTCTCGCGAGCCGGCTTCGGATCTAGGTGATCCCTTGACGGCGGCACCGAAAAGAGCGGGCGTTCAAGAGGTCGCAGTGATCGCCGGTGATTTGGGATTTTTTCCGAAAAAGATTTTCGTCAATCGCGATATGCCCGTGCGGTTATTTGTGACAGGCGCTTCGAGAAAAAACTTATGTGTCCTCATCGATGCATTCCAGGTTCGACGTCAAGTCCGCACCCAGCGAGTCGAAGAGATTACCTTTACGCCCGGAACGGCTGGAACCTATCGGATCCATTGTCCCATAAACGGCATTGAAGGAACGCTGGTCGTTCGGGAGTTATCGGGGACCACGTCTTTAGCCAGTGTGCCGAGCATGGCCAGCGAGCTTCACTGAAGGGGGAGATTCCATGTCAGCAGGCAACAGCGGGAAGAATGACCTATTCGAAGATTCGGTATCGGGCTTCCTTGCGCCTGTGAAGGAGTTTCTGGATGATCCTACCGTCAGCGAAGTTCTGATTAACGGACCCGAGGAAGTGTTCGTCGAGCGCGGTGGCAAGCTTGAAAAGACCTCGGCGCGCTTTCGTGACGAACAGGCGTTGCAATCGGCGGTCCGCAACATAGCGCAGTTTGTCGGTCGGAAAGTCGACGATCGAAATCTCATTCTCGATGGACGCTTGCCTAACGGGAGTCGGGTCGCGGCTGTGCTTCCCCCTTGTTCGTTCAAGGGGACGACTCTCTCAATTCGTAAATTCGGAACTAAAGTTCCCAAGTTCGTCGATCTTATTAACTGGGGTTCGATTTCGCAGGATGCTGCCCGTTTTCTGGATGTTTGTATTTTCTTGGCGAAGAACATGATCATCTCGGGCGGAACGGGCTCCGGTAAAACGAGCTTACTCAACGTCCTTGGTTCGCGCATTCCGAAAGATCAACGGTTGTTGATCATCGAAGATGCCAAAGAACTAAAAATTACCGCCGATCACGTCGTATTTTTTGAAACGCGAAAAGCGGATGTTGATCACCCCGATCTTCCCGAAGTTTCTGTCCGTGATCTCCTCAAAAGTGCGCTGCGTTTACGTCCCGATCGCATCGTGGTGGGTGAAGTGCGGGGCGATGAGGCATTAGACCTCGTTGCGGCAATGAATACGGGTCACGGGGGCTCGATGGGTACGACCCACGCCAACACTCCGTTTGATGCGCTTGTGCGTCTCGAGACGCTTGCCATGTCGGGGGGGACGAAGATTCCCGAGCAGGCGATTCGTCGGCAAATTATATCGGCCATCCATGTGGTTGTTCAAATCAAACGCCTGGATGATGGATCCCGTAAAGTGACACACATTAGTGAAGTTCATCCCGAACTCGACGGTTCTGGGAAATACATCGTGCATGATATTTATCGCTTTGTGCAGCGAGGGAAGACGCCGGAAGGAAAGATTATTGGGGAGCTCATTCCAACGGGCCAACTTCCGAGCTTTATGGAAGAGATTGAAGTGAACCGGATGCCTTTCCCTAAGGAAAAGTTCACGCCGCCGGAGTGGTACCTGGAGCTTCAAAAGAAGCGAATGAAGGACGCGGCCTGATTCACCCTGAATCTTACCGGTGGTCGCTCTGGCACGGGGATGAGCCCCTTTTTAGCTCATTAGCTTCGGTGACATTCCTGTTCGCAGGACCTTTGTAGAGTGGGAATTCCAAATTTCGATCACCCGATCGCGCTCGGCCCCTTTCCTAAAGGGTGAAAGCCGGGGTAAACCTCGGGTCATGTCTGAAACTTCGTCTTTGCCCTCCTCAGTGGTGAGCACCGAAACCAGTGGCCCGCTCACTTTTACCTTGGAATCCTTCCTCACCGATCAAGCCGGCGTCGAGCGCGCACGCACGGGACGCATTCACTTGCAAGGTTCTCTCGGTCGCACGCATGAAGTTTTGACGCCGACGTTTATGCCGGTCGGTACCCAGGGCACAGTGAAGGCGATTGCTCCTCGTGAGCTCAAAGAAATGGGTGCCCAGATTATCCTGGGTAACACTTATCACTTGTACCTGCGCCCCGGTCACGAACGCGTGGAGCGGCTCGGCGAACTTCATCGCTTTATGAATTGGGATGGCCCGATCCTCACGGACAGTGGTGGCTTTCAAGTTTTCTCGCTCGCCGGCTTGAATAAGATCGATGACGAAGGCGTGACGTTCCAAAGTCACATCGATGGAAGTTCACATCGATTCACGCCCGAGCTCTCTATGGAGATTCAGCGTGGCCTGGGAAGTAACTTTGTCATGGCGTTTGACCAGTGCCCCCCTTACCCGGCGACTCCGGATCAAGTGAAAGCGGCCATGCGCCGGACCGTGAGTTGGGCCGAGCGCGGACTCAAGGTCCCCTTGAAGCCTCATCAAGTGCGGTTCGGGATTGTGCAGGGGGGATTGTACGAAGATCTCCGGGTTCAATCGGCGAAAGAGCTGACTTCGCTGCCGTTCGATGCCTTCGCCATCGGTGGGCTGTCCATCGGAGAGTCGCCGGATTTAATGCAGAAAATGGCGCGCCACACAGCCCCTCTGCTCCCTCGTGGAAGACCTCGTTACTTGATGGGAGTCGGTCGCCCCGAGGACTTGGTTGAAGGGGTTGCGGCCGGGGTTGATCTGTTTGACTGCGTGATGCCCACGCGGAATGCGCGAAACGGACAGCTCTTCACCAGCCGGGGTAAGGTCAACATCAAGAATGCGCGCTACGCGGATGACGCGGGGCCGCTAGACCCCGAGTGTGCCTGCGAGACCTGCACGCAATATTCACGTGCCTATTTGCGACACCTCTTTGTTTGTGGGGAAGTGATGTCGGCGCGTTTGAATTCGATTCACAATTTGAGCTTCTATCTAAAAATCATGCGCGAGATGAGGGAAGCGATTCGTGAGAAACGCTTCGACCTTTGGCGGAAAGAGTTTTACGAGAAGCAAGGATCACGGGCGCCTGAGATTCCGGCGCTCGATGGTTCGGCTTAACGATTTTGTTCACACCGATTGATTCTACACTTGAGGAGACACCATGAAAAAAAGTTCCATGCTCAAACGGCTCATGATCGCAGCGGTCCTGGCTTTATCCGTAATCGGCGGCAATTTTGCAGCAGCGGACAGCGCGCCCGCTGTCCCGGCTGATGTTCCAGTAGCACAAGCTCCCGCCTCAGGAGGCGCAGCTGGCGCAGCGCAACAGCCAGGCGGACTGGTCGGGATGGTAGCGCCCATCTTGGTGATGTTCGCAATTTTCTACTTCCTGCTCATCATGCCTCAGAACAAACGGATGAAAGAGCAGAAGCTCATGCATTCGGAACTGAAAGTGGGGGATGACGTTCTCCTGAACTCAGGCTTCCTTGGAAAAGTTGTAGGGATCACCGATTCGGTAGTGACGGTGGAGTTTGAAAGCGGCTCCCGCGCTAAGGTTTTGAAGTCTGCAGTCGCAAAAAAGGGCAAAAACCTCATTGAAACAGGCCAAAAAGCCTAAAATCTTGGCCCTCGGGTTCGGCTCAAATAAAAACTCGGCCTAAAAAGGCGGGTATTGCCGAACCGGAGAGGGCCGTGCAGAATCAAGCCGACGTTTTCGGTATCGCGAGAGGTTCATCCTCGGGGGATTCTTCCATGGGACGCAACTGGTGGACCCGTTTTGGGGTCGTTCTATTTTTTACGGTCTTGTCGATTGTCTACGTGACTCCGACGATCTTCGGGCTCAATCCGGAGACAACGAAATTTCCGTACAAACAGAAAGTGAATTTGGGACTCGATCTTCAAGGGGGCCTTTATTTGGTCCTCGGAGTCGACTTCAATAAGGTTTGGAAAGATGTGACCTCTCGTCAGGTCGTATCCTTCAAAGACGCGCTCGCCGATAAAGGTGTCAGCGTGAAGAACGTCGCGTTAAAAGTGGACGGAGCGTCGCTCGAAGATCCTCGTTTGGAAGTGACCTTCGACGGAGAACTCCGTGACAAAATTGAGAGCCTTCGGAAGGAGCGCTTTTGGACGCTCCGTCTGACTGGGGATGAAAAAGGAAGACTCGAATACGGACTGACCTCTGAATATCGCCAAGATGTTCGCGACCGCACCGTCAAGCAGAGTATCGAAGTAATCCGGAACCGGATCGACGAATTCGGGGTCTCTGAGCCGATCATTGCAAGCCAAGGGTCGGATCGCATCGTGGTAGAGCTTCCGGGCGTTCGCGATGTTCAGCGCGCGAAGGACCTTATCGGCCGAACGGCTCAGCTCGAGTTCCGCATCGTCAATGACGAAGCGATGGATCCAGTGAAGTTGAATGAGCTCATCGTTCAGATCGAGAAGGAAAAGGAACTCGTCTACAAGGAAGGCGAGACGAAATTTTCTGACTACGTTCGGGTCGTCAACGAAGCGGCTCGGGGTCGTATCCCAGAAGGAACCGAAATTGCTTTTGAGCGCGTGGGAAGCACGGCGAGCGCCGCAGCATCGCGTGTGCCTTATTTGCTTTTCTCGAAAGCCGACGTCACGGGGGATGACCTCCAAGATGCTCAAGTTTCCTTTGATCAGGAATCAGGCCAGCCTCACGTGAGTTTCAACTTGAATCCAAAAGGCGCCGACCTCTTTGACAAGCTGACGGCAGAACACATCCGCGATCGATTGGCGATTGTACTCGATGGAATCGTGCACTCTGCTCCCGTGATTCAGTCTCGCATTGGGGGGGGGCGTGGTCAGATTACCTTGGGTTCCGGAAATGCTGACCAAATGATGAACGAGGCGAAAGACTTGGCAATCGTTCTTCGCGCGGGTGCTCTACCCGCTCAGCTCGATTTCTTGGAACAGCGAGTAACCGGACCATCCCTTGGGCAGGACTCGATCCATAAAGGTGCGACTGCGGCTCTGATTGGGAGCTTGGCCGTGTTCCTGTTCGTCATGTTCTACTATCGCGTCAGTGGCGTGATCGCAGTGATCTCACTGATTCTGAACGTGCTCTTCGTTCTAGCATCACTCGTTGGACTGGAAGCGACTCTGACTCTGCCGGGAATTGCAGGGATCGCGCTGACTGTCGGGATCGCAGTGGATAGTAACGTCGTGATTTACGAGCGGATTCGCGAGGAGCTTCGAGCCGGTAAAGTCGCGATTGCTGCGGTGGAAGCAGGATTCCAAAAAGCATTCCGCACCATTTTGGATGCGAACATCACGAACGCCGCTGCGGCAATCGTGTTGCTCGAGTTCGGAACGGGCCCAATTAAAGGGTTCGCCGTGACGCTCTTGATTGGAATTATTGCCACCGTCTTCACTGCGGTCTTTGTGTGTAAGCTGATTTTCGATGCTTACTTAAAGCGCCTGGAGCGCTCACCGAACGCAGCTTTGAGTATTTAAGGAAAGTAACTGGATAGCCCTGGGGCTGCCTCTGAAGGGCAGCCCCAGGGAGATATCAGGAAAGGGATTCATCATGTTCGAATTGATTCGACCCGACATGAATGTCGACTTTGTGGGAAAACGCAGCATTTGGGCCGGAATTTCCGTAGTGGGGTTCTTGGTTACAATTGCCCTGTTTTTCTCGAAAGGTGTGAACTACGGCATCGACTTCACTGGTGGAGCCGAGATGCAGGTGAAGGTACCTGCGACTTGGGAGATTTCCAAAGTGCGCGAGTCCCTTGAAAAAGGGGGCGTCAAGGACTCTAAAGTTCAACAGATCGGTGAGGCCGGCGAGCACCAGTACCTAGTGCGCGTTCAGGGAACCGAGAAAGAACTTCAGTCGGTTTCTTCGAAAGTGAGCGAGATTTTCACTTCTGTGGCGACTGCTGAAAAAGCGGACGGTTTCGAAGTGCTTCGGACTTCAGTGGTGGGTCCTGCAGCAGGGGAGTCTTTGAAAGAGAGTGGTCTTCTTTCGATGATCTATGCCCTTCTTTGTATCTTAGTGTACGTCACAGTGCGCTTCGATTCCCGCTATTCGCCCGGTGCAGTCATCGCTTTGTTTCACGATACGGTCATTACTTTTGGAATCTTGATTCTCCTTCAAGTTCCTTTTGACCTCCAAATCTTGGCCGCGCTTTTGGCCCTGATTGGGTACTCGAATAACGATACGATCATCGTTTACGACCGGGTCCGTGAAACCCTGCAGAACCATCCGAAATTCACCATCGAGCAGGCAGTCAATCGTGCCATCAACGAGACTTTGGGACGTACGATTCTGACTTCCCTTTCCACGTTTCTGAGCGTGCTTGCCCTATATCTGTTTGGCGGAAAAGTGATTGAAGGTTTCGCTTTGACGCTGATGGTGGGGATTATCGTGGGGACTTATTCGTCGATCTTTATCGCGAGCTCCATCGTGATTGCGATCACGAAGTATCAAGAGAAGCGTGAACTCCACGCGAAGATTCACGGACGTCCTTCAGCAAGCAAAGCTTGATTAAAAGCGTTGCGTGACATTTTAGCCGGAGATCAGAGCCCTTGCAGTCGGGGGGATGATCTCCGGTTCTCGTTTTATGGGGAGAGTGCGGCATGATGCAGGATTCATCGAATGTCACCGAAAAGGCATCGGAAAATGCTCCACGCGAATGGAGCATCAAGCCCGCGCCTGCGTCCGTCGCGGACCTCGACTGGAATGTGCTGGCGGATCAAACTGGGCTTTCTCAAATCACTTTGCGTTTGTGCGCTGGGCGCGGGCTTGGTTCTGCCGAAGCCATTCGGGATTACCTATCGCCCCGACTTGAGACTTTGGTTGACCCCTTTCGGATTCGAGACATGGACCGTGCGCTCGAGCGACTGGTGCGGGCTCGTGAAGCAGGCGATCAGGTCCGTATTTATGGGGACTATGACGTCGACGGGACCACTGGGACGGCTTTATTGAGCTGGTTTTTTCGGGACTGCGCCTTGAACTTTGATGCGCGCCAGCCTGATCGCTTCAAGGACGGATATGGATTGAACGTTCCGGCGGTGGATGTCGCCCACGCGGAAGGCGTTAAGCTTTTGGTGACCGTGGACTGTGGAATTACAAGCTTCGCGGCCATCGAGCGCGCCAATGTACTTGGAATAGATATCATTGTGGTGGATCACCACCAGCTGGATCCGGAGAAGGGGGTTCCGCCCGCTTACGCTGTCTTGAATCCACAGCGAGCGGACTGCGAAAGCGGATTGAAACAGCTTTGCGGCTGCGGCGTAGGTTTCTACCTCATTCGTGCACTTCGGACTCGGGGTCGGGAATTGGGTTGGTGGCCAGCGGGCCAAGAGCCAAATCTCAAGCAACACCTTGATCTGGTCGTCATGGCGACTGCAGCAGATATGGTTCCGTTGACTGGGGATAATCACACCCTTGCGCGCCACGGAATGGATGTCGTGAAAGCGTCAAAAAAACCGGGCGTTCGAGCGCTTCTTGAAGCGGCGGGGGTTGCGCAGAAAGAGATTTCGCCAAGCTCACTTGGGTTTTTGCTTGGGCCGCGGATCAATGCCTCGGGTCGGATGGGATCGGCGAGTCTTGCGCTCGAGCTTCTGTCGACTCAAGACGCAGTTCGAGCGACCGAACTTGCGCAAGAACTCGAGCGAGTGAATCACGAGCGAGCAGAGCTACAGAATCGGATATGGGATGAGGTGCGAGCGAAAATTGAATTGGGGATTGCGCAGGGGCGCTATCAACATGGAATCGCAGTGGCCGATCCCGGGTGGCATGAGGGAGTTGTTGGAATTGTGGCTTCGAGAGT
Organism: Bacteriovoracaceae bacterium; assembly: GCA_947500275.1. GTDB lineage: Bacteria > Bdellovibrionota > UBA1018 > UBA1018 > UBA1018 > CANMSW01. The sequence goes on from CANMSW010000015.1 coordinate 16,611, forward strand.
GACGGAGACCTTTCGGAAGCCCGCAGCGGTACTCGCGTTGCGCGAGGATTACGGTAAGGGTAGCGTTCGCTCTTGGGCGGGTAAGGATGTTCTGGCTGCCCTGCGCGCTTGCGCCCCGCTCTTGCGGACTTTTGGCGGGCATAAGCACGCAGCAGGTCTATCGGTCGAGTTAGATCGATTTGAAGAGTTCGCCTTAGCGTTTGATCAAGCATTGGGTGCGCTTCAGGAAGATGCTTCAGCGAGGCCCCTCTTGATCGATGCGGAAGTTTCTTTGGTGGATCTCGATTTGAAGACCCTTCAAGAGATTGAAAACCTCGGACCTTTTGGTCCGGGAAATCCCGAGCCCGTATTCGCTGCGCGCGCGCGCGTGATTGATCATCGTGTGTTGAAAGAACGGCATTTAAAATTCACGCTTGAGCCCGTGGAGTTGGCTCGAGGTGGAGCACGTGCTTCCCTCTTTGAGGGGATTTGGTTCCATGGTGCGGAAAAAAGAGCGATCTACGAGGCGGGTGAACTCCTCATCGCATCCGCACGTTTTGCGGGGGTTCCCGAGTTGAATCGATTTCGTGGACGGGTAACTCCCAGTTTTCGAATCAAGGATTGCCAGCCGGAGACCGGGGCTGTTTTCTAAGTTTAAATATAAGACCCGAGAGTTAAGGCCTCTGGAGCGTGAGAGCAGACTGTTAACGCGTCGGATGGGGAAAATTTTTCCTGCGTCGTTTGACGGCCTAGCGAGTCAGGGTAAACTCCTTAAACGATCTAAGCTGTATCTGATATTTGAAATTTGAATCTGATTTTTTCAGCTCGAACAGCGAGTGCCTGAGCGCTTGAGGAAGCATCGGGGCGAGAACTGAGAGCGTGTCAATCGGAGTGGGATCGATTTTGATTCGTCGCTTTAGGGCGCGAAACTTGAAGCCGGACATCGGGTTCGAGAAAGATCGATCGGCTTTGAATCGTCGAAATCCCTGAAAGAAAACGGGGGGCTTCGAGGCACGTAAGCTTCGTTTCTCGTCACGTTGGCTCGGTCAAGCTTTCAGTCGCTCGGTCTGAATTTCGAATTTTTTTCCGAGCCCAGCAGTTTGATGAACTGCATTTTTCGGAGCCTCAATCTCCGAGAAAAGAGGGGTGAGTAATGGAATTGAAAAGGCGAATTGACCGGAATTTTAGTTGTTTGCAGTCCTGCGAAGACAGTTCGAGTTTGTTAGCCCATTTTTTGATGGGGATTCAGTTAACGCTGAGTCAGTTTAAAGTGAGTAATCATACGATACCGCAGTTATCGACGATCCATGGAGGGTGAGTGAAATGCGGAATGGAAAAATCAAAGGTTCAGTTTCGTTTCAATCAGCAGCAGTATTGGCTGTGACTCTTGCTGCAGCTCATGCACAAGCCGCACCGGTTCAGCCGCGTGCTCGCGTGATCCCTGCGCACGTCGGCGGGGAAATGATCGTGAAGATGCGCGACCAGGCGGTAGGCCAGAAGCGAGCTTCAAGTCTTCTTTTCTCGGCGCTTTCGCACGCCCTTGGGGATGCGAAAATTCTTTCTGTGCAACCTTTCCAGACAGACTCGACGCTGTTTAACGTGAAGCTGTCGGACGATTCCAAATTATCGGCCGCCATCGACGCGTTATCGAATGAGCCAGCCGTGAAGTACGCCGAACCAAACCTGATTTACACAACGCAGACTGATCCATCGGATCCTGTGTCAAATCTTCCCAATGACGTCGATTTTTCGAAACTTTGGGGTCTGCACAA
>CANMSW010000016.1 GCA_947500275.1 Bacteriovoracaceae bacterium
GCCATGAGCTTGAAAAACCGGAATCTTTTTGAGCCGCAGCCCATGGAAGAAGGCGCTGATAATCCGAGTGTCCTACGTTTAGTCTCGGCCCCCGAATTCACCGAAGTGTCAGACGCACGCGACGGGAAGGGGCGTCCTGCTTGGGTCGCGAAGCTCCGGTTTGGAATCAGTAAGCAGGAGTCACCTGGGATTTATCGCAGTCTCTTTTTTGATTCCGAAGCTCTGATCGAAGCGACTGCCTTGATTCGGGCTGAAGTCCGAAGCGATCGCGAAATCGACTTCGTGCTGGCAGGGATTGAGGTCGAGGAGTCGGCCTTAGTCGAGGATTCTGTCCGGTCGGGACTCCTGAAGGGGTTCCTGCGGGGTTACGTCAAGGGTGAGCTGGGCGCGAAGGCGCGCCAGCTTTTAGAAAACCCACAGATTCTGACCACTTACGAATTAAGTCCCAGCTACCTAGGACTCCCAGTGAGCGTCAAGCGGGTGGGGCTCGATCGCCAAGGGTACTTCCTCGTGGCTCTCGATCAGGTGTCTCGCTCTCGATGACGGGCTTTCGTTGACCGTCTTGATCCGATTTGATAACGCGCCGGGGCATCAGAACTTCTAAGCCCTGAAAATGAAAAGGTGATTTTCATGACTCCTCCTCAAGTACCCGCTGCGAATGCTTCGCCCCAAAAGCCGGAGATGGCTTCTGAGAAGCACAAGAAGTTCGAGCCTTTGAATCCCCAGAGCCCTAAGGATTTTTCTCATTTAAAGCCGCTCCCGATTGGCAAGCCGGGAAGTATCACCAACGCTTTTGATCCCCAGTTAGAATACGGCTGGTTGTCCGAGCCGGTGCCGGTTTCTGCGATTGAGACGCCTCGGACGCGTGAGCTCGCTAAGCTCAAAAGGTTTGTTCCAACCACCCGGGCGGAGATGGACACGCGGGGCTGGAAAGAGCTCGATATCTTGTTGATCAGTGGTGATGCCTATGTGGACCACCCAAGTTTCGGAATCCCGCTTCTTGCGCGCCTCTTGATCCAAGAAGGTTACCGGGTTGGGATTATCGCACAGCCGTTGTTCCCAGGTTTCACGGGGCCAAAAATTGGCAAAGGCAATCGGCCAGCGGTCACGGAGTCCGAATCTTTAGATGATTTCCGTCGCATGGGCGCCCCCCGTCTTTTTGTTGGTGTGAGTGCGGGCGTGGTGGACTCGATGATCAACAACTACACGGCGAACAAGAAAGTTCGCTCTGATGATATGTATTCTCCCGGTGGCTCGGGTGGGTACCGACCCGATTACACTTCGATCGTCTATTCGAAGCTCTCCCGCCGTGCATTTCCAGGTGTTCCGGTCATCGCTGGTGGCGTGGAGTCGTCCCTGCGTCGATTGGCTCATTTCGACTACTGGCAAGGCCGTATCCGTCCGTCGATGCTCGTGGAAATGGAGGCCGATCTCACGGTCTTCGGAATGGGCGAGCGCCAAGCCATCCGAATTTCTGCTGACTTAAAGAAAGCCCGAAATGAATTCCAAGGGAAGCCGCCCTTGGATTGGTATCAACAGCCCTTAAAGCGACTGCGCAATGAGCGCGGAATTGCCTATGTGTCTGACAAAGAGTCTGCACGTGAGTTGCCGCATCGACTTACTTTGCCATCCTTTGAAGAAGTCCGCGATGACAAGAAGAAGTTTGCCCGGGCCGCTTACCACATCGAAATTGAGTCGAACCCCTATAACGCAAAAACTCTCATTCAATTTCACGGCAACAAGGCAGTGGTGATCAATCCTCCAGCATTGCCTCTGACGACTCCCGAGTTGGACGCGATTTACGAGCTTCCGTTTACCAAGGAACAGCATTGGAGTTACCAGGAAGTTGCCGAACGGGTTTACGGCAATGATAAACAAGGCGGTATTACCGCAGGTAAAGTACCCGCGGCTGAAATGATTCGCTTCTCGATCGCAGTAAACCGCGGTTGTTTTGGTGGTTGCTCCTTCTGTGCAATCACCCTTCACCAAGGGCGGGTCGTCTCTTCGCGTTCGGAAGAGTCGGTGTTGAAAGAGCTCGAAGAGATGCCGAAAGTAAAAGGCTTCACGGGCGTCGTTTCCGACCTCGGCGGGCCCACTGCGAATATGTATATGCTCCGCTGCAAGAGCGAAGCAGTCCAAAGTAAGTGCCGCAAGCTCTCGTGTGTAGCGCCACGAATGTGTCCGCACCTGGTTACGGATCATTCCCGACAGACGCAGCTCCTCAGGAAAGCACGGGCCACTGAAGGCGTGAAGAAAATCATCATCGCCAGCGGCCTTCGTTATGATCTTGCTCTCAAAGATAAAGAGTATTTGAAGGAAGTGATTACCCACCACGTGGGCGGACACTTGAAGGTCGCTCCAGAGCACACGGATCCAGAGATTCTGAACCTGATGAAAAAGCCCTCCTTTGATCAGTTCTGTGAGTTCAAGGATACGTTTGAAGAGATGTCGCGAGAGGCGGGCAAAGAGCAGTATTTGGTTCCGTATTTCATTTCGAGTTTCCCGGGGACGGACGAAGAGAAAATGGAGCAGGTCTTTGACTGGCTTCAGGATGAAGGTTGGAAACTTCAGCAGGTGCAAGGATTCATCCCGACACCGATGACACTTGCGACGGCGATGTACTGGACCGGGATCGATCCAGCGTCGAAAAAGCCCCTGTATGTTGCACGTGATTACAAAGACCGCAAAGTGCACCAGGCCCTGCTTCAACCCCATAAAGCCGAGCACGGAAAAATCCTGCGCGAGTACCAGACTCGGAAGCGTAAGCGTGCGTTGGAAAATAAAGGTGCCTACGCCTACGGACTCACTCAGGCGCAGCGCCAAGGTAAAGTTCCAGTCGCGCCGGCGGCAAACAAGGCGAAGCCTGCGAAGGCGGGTAAGCCCGATTTTTCGACCTACGGATACGGAAAGAACTCCGGCGAGTGAGTTTTGGGTGGGGAGTTAGTTCCTCACCCAAACTCTGAGCTCATCGCGACAGCCCGGCCATCGGGGAAGGGAGAGGCTTTCGACCAAGGTCCACCCGGATTCGAGCTTTTCTGAAAAGGCAAGGGTACCGGTATTTCCGCCTTTGGGTTCTCCGATATCAATGAGCGTGTCCCCTTCGTAATGAGCGAGTGCATTTTCCGCGAATGATTCGTTAAGGGGGGGCCAGCAAAGCATCAAGCTTCTCTTCCGGTATTCGCAGTTTGTATTCCGGAGAATAGTTTCATCACCTTCCTCTACTTTTGACCACGAAGGCGGTGCGGCCACATTTCGATCTAGGGCAATGATGTCCACGCCCATCTGTCGGAGGCAGAAAGCCCAGTAGCCGCTGCCTGCGCCAATCTCTAGGATGGGTTGATAGCGTGCAATTGTCTCAAGCGCGAGCTGGGATGGGATGGCCCAAGCGTAAGACGCAACTATCTTCCTGCGGATAGATTGTAACCCCACCGGAGGTGGGTTGAGGGTTAGGATCTCTCGAACCAATTCCAGATAAGGATTTAGAATCGGTGGGTATTGGCGCATAGGCTTCATGCGCTAACAAGGCGATGAAGATCACCCTCGTGCCCGCAAACCATGAGTCGGACCCCCTCTTGAATATGAGAGTCTGCAGTAGGCATTTGTACTACGCTGTCCTCTTTTGCATGTTTAATCGCAACGACTTGAACGTTGTAATGTTTGGGAAGAGCAAGATCAGCCAGGGTTTTCCCGTAAAAAGCGCTGGGTGGGTTCCACTGAATGATCCGATATCCCCCACCGAGCTCCATTTCTTGAAGAATTGAAGGGCGTGAAAGACGATGGGCAATCTCTACTCCCATCTCGCTTTCGACAAAGAAGATGTCATTTGCTCCAAGTCGTTTAAAAATCGAGGCGGCCATCTCATTGATCGCTCGGACTGCGACCCTTTTCACCTTGAGGTCGATGAGATTGGCCGTCGTGAGGACCGAGCTCTGAAAGTCTTCACCAATGCAGACCATGGCAGCGTCTACTTCGCTGATCCCGAGTTGGGCGAGAGTCTCGCGATCGGTCGAGTCTCCCTGAACCGCCAGGCTTACCTCGTCCTTAATTGAGTCGATCAACTTCATGCTTTTGTCTAATACGATGACCTCAGCGCCCTCTTTGGACAGAGTCCTCGCGATGGATACTCCCAGGATACCCAGCCCGATAATAGCGAAACGTTTTTTTTGGATATTAGTTTTAGCCATAAGTCGGATTCCTTTTGGATATTATCCTATATAAAAATGACCGATAGGGTAACGATAGCGATTTACGTCTCGGCGCCCCATGCTGGCGAGCGCAACTGTGACGAGCCCAATTCGCCCTATTAACATCAGTGCTGATATGATGAGCTTTCCTGGGATTTGGAGTGAGGAAGTCGATCCTACGCTCAGGCCGGTCGTGGACAGCGCTGACACAATCTCAAATGTTAGATTCCACGGGGCCAAGTTTTCGGTTGTGAGCAGTACGAGAAGGGAAAAGAAGGCGATGGTCATATAGAGACCGATGATGGTGACAGCTTTTTGCAGCGCCATGGGCGATATTTCCCGGTTGAGAAAGTGGATGAATTTATCTCCCCGGAGAAAACTCCAGACAGCGACGCCAATGACGCCTGCGGTGGTGGTTTTAATTCCGCCAGCCGTAGATACGGGTGAGCCGCCGATGACCATGAGAAGTACGAGGATTAATTGAGAGCCCATGGCAAGTTGCTCAACGGGAATGATATTGAAGCCCGCAGTCCGGGCCGAGATCGAATAGAATAGAGTTTGACCCCACTGGTCCCAGCCCCTGAGGGCAGGCGCGATATTGAAACGTTCTGTGAGGATGAGGCTGGCCCATCCACCCATGAGAAGAGCGGCGCTGATCGCGACTGTGAGGACAAAATAGGGTGAAAATCTAATCCGCGCTGTAGGTTTGGGCCCTCGGATAAAGTGGGCGGCTTTCCGACCCGCTTCAAAAAGGATCGGAAAGCCGATTCCGCCCACAACGATGAGAATGCCGATTGGGAAGCGCGCGCCTAGGGTGATCGGGTTTTCCAAGTTTCCCGGAATTGAGCTAAAACCTGCGTTGCAGAACGCCGAGATGGCTAAAAAAATTGAGTGAAAAAGTGCGTTGTCGACCGAGCTCGGAAGTAAGCAGAAAATACTGATTGCCCCCAGGGTCTCGAGGAGAAACGTGAGGAGCATGACTCTTAGAAGAAAATTCGAAAACTTCCCCAATTCTGGAATGTCGTAAAGTTCTAGTCCCATCTGGGATTCCGAGATCGAGAGTCGATTCCGAGTGAGGGTTGCCAAGGCGACGCTCACTGCAACGACTCCCCAGCCTCCGATTTGGATGAGAGCTAGGATCGCAATAAGGCCAACGGTGTTGAAGTGAGTGGCAATGTCGATCGGTGAAAGTCCGGTCACTGAAAGTGCAGATACCGAAATAAAGAAAGCGTCGATGAGTGGGACCGTTTGCTCGGCTTGATGGGTCCACGGAAGAATCAGGAATGCCGTCCCAACGGCGCATGCAAGAAGGTAGGCGCCTAAAATCTTTCGTCCTGGGGTGATATCTAGCTTTTGCCACCCCTTACGAAGCGAAGGATTGACGGAGAGAAAAATCGAGCACGCCAAGATTGATCCAAGTTGTAAGTAGGCTCGGTCTTGAGCGAGATGGGGTGATCGTTCTGCGATGCCTACGCCAGACAGCCAGCGGCTCCACCAGAGGCCAAAAAATGAAAGGGCTGCTAGGGTGCCAATGAGTCGGAGACGGCTAGAGTTCCTGCGGTCTTGATAGAGGATGTAAAGAAGGGCGACGGATAGAGCAATCGCCCCGACGTCTTGGATCAGGGGGACTCCCTTTCGATTGCTGAAGAGTTCTGCAACGAGGAGTAAAAGAGATAAGCTTGGTCCGACCCAATTCATAATCGAACGCTGGACTCGAGTTGTTGGACGCACTGAAAGAGTCGTGTTCATTTGCGTTGATACAAACACGTTCAGTTGTACACGGGCTAGGGGCAAAAAGTCGAAGGGCCCTGTGGCGGTTGCTTTTCAGCAAAGCCACAGGGCCCTTCTCTCGAATCACCGGTTCGGAATGAATCCCCCCGAATTTTGGCGCCTCGCCGAGTCTGCTTTCGCGACTCAAAGTGAAAGCGCCCACCCCGTCGGTGAAGTCGAATCTCTCCTGCTTAGTCTTTCAATGCTGCTCCAAGATCGAGCACACCACCCGAAGATACCTTTCCTGACAGGGAAGGTACTTTTCGAGCGCTTGAAAGAATTCGTGCGCGGACTTGTTTGTAGTTCAAGCTCGGATATTTCGACCAGACTGCAGTGACAGCGCCGGCAACCATGGGGGCTGCCATCGAAGTGCCATCCCAGTCCATCGTCTGAATCTGTCCGTCGCTGCCTTTGTAGCGGGCAACCACGTCATCATATCCGCCGCCTGCAATGGTCGAGAAGATCTTCACGCCAGGAGCTCCGATATGGACCGTACGTGCTCCGTAGGCCGAGAAGTCCGCGAGTTCATCCTTCGAGTTCATCGCTGCGACCGTAATGATATTATCGAGTTCGTAGGATGCGGGCCAGTTCGGAGTCTCGTCGTTATCGTTATCGCGGCTATCATTTCCCGCTGCAATCACGACAATCACGCCTGCTTTTTGAGCCCGAACCAGTGCTGCTTTGAGTTCGCTTTCTTCAGCGTCTTCGCGAGAGCCGTTTCCGCCCCAGCTTGCATTGATGACTTTGGCGCCATTTTTGATCGCATAATCGATACTTTGAATAGCTCCAGCATCACTTCCTGCTCCGCCATTTTCTTCACCGGCGTCGAAAAAGAATTTCAACGCCATGACTTGCGAGCCCGCTGCGACGCCACGGATCCCGACGGAGTTCCCGGCGACTGCCGCTACGTGTCCTGCGCAGTGGGTGCCGTGTCCTGGGTTGGCTAGGAATTGGCTTTGGTCAAAACCGCCCGAGCACATCGGATCCTTGAGGCATCCTTCGACGTCGAAGACTCGAAGGTCGTAAGGCTTGGCATTGTTGTGGGCGAAATCATAGCCCACTTCAGTTGGATTCCCACGCTTGCGCCACATGGCTCCGATGAGGTCTTCGTGATTGTAGTCAACACCAGTATCGATGACGGCCGCGGTGACTGTTGGTTTGCCCTGTACGGAGTTCCATTGGGCTTCTGCGATTCCAATAGCGCGCATTGCCCAGTCGGAACCGAGAAGTGCATCCGGCCCGCGAGCTTGCGGAGTGGGCAAAAGGACGTTTGGAATGGCGTGGACTGGAGGAGTCGCAGAGGTGCTCTCTTCGAGAGCGGATGGCATGAGTCTACTCTGGATCAAGGCGTCGCGAGTTTCCGTGTGTGGAACCAGGTGAAGACTGGGCCGATAAAGGCGGTTCTTTGCGACGTTCAGAACTTCGTTCTGTTGATTCAAGGTCGCAAGCGCTTCCGCGAGTGAGACGTTTGATGGAAGGCGCAAACGAACGATGCCCTCCTCTCGATTGAGAATTTGAACCGGGAAGTTCTTTGGAAGCTTAACCTGGATTTCGCTCGAAGCGCTCAGGCTTGCCAGGGTGCTTTCGGCGCGCAGGAGTTGCCGAGTCAGGCTTTGCAATCCCGATTTCACAGCCACGCTAGAGAGAGTCTCTACGGCTTGTTGGGTGGAGTTCTGTGGGCGGTTGAGACGGATCAGAACTTCATGGTCAACTTGGTTTGAAGAGGCTTGGGCACTCGCTGTAAAAATAAGTGCGGCGGCCAGTGATTGGAGAGTGATCAAAGTTGCTAGGGGGGAATTCTTCAAAGGTGCACTCCTTAAGATGCGACTTCCGTTTGTCCGGGTGGTGCCGTCGGATTTCAGGCGAGGCGACCGGAGTCCGGACCTCATCCTGCAATACGAAAGCAGGTCGCCCTTCAGCAATCAGTATGCCAAACTTTTGTCGGTGATGGTTTTACAGTTTGAATCTAGAAATGCAGCGGTTTCATGCGAAAAAGGCCCATTTTCATCTGTGTCTCATTCACTTTGAAAAAAAGAGTCGTAGTCCTCTTGCGAGACCTATGAAAAAAGTACGATTAACGCATAAAGCTAGCCTCCTGCGTTACTTTTTGAATTCTGAATGTCCCGGTATTTAAGACCTGTTTCAGAAACGCTTTTTAGTTTTCCGGGCAAGCGAGTGTGCCTCATGATGAGGGGATCATGTCCTCACCCGTTCATGGAAAATCACAGGCCCCTCACACGACTCATGGGGGGAACTCCGCGCCCGGCTTGCTTCAGGGAGTTTCGGACGGTGTTCTTAGGGAGTTTCTAGAGAGCTCCGTGGCGCTGGTGGCGGACAGCGGCGTCGTGACGAGAAATGCGCTGCGCAAATTTCTCATCGATTTGGGCATGATGCAGTCCTTCTGCATGTCTGCACCGACTTTTATTGAGGCAAAGTCGTTACTGTCCGAGTTTCAGCCAAAGATTCTTGTGTTGGAGGCGGACCAGGATCCTCAGTTATTGAATGAGCTCCTGAGTCTTCATCGAAAGCAGTTTAGTAATTTCAAAGACTCAATTCTGATTGTTCTCCATTCGGGTGACCTCTCCGAGCAGACTGCGGAAGCAGTCCGGCAGGGGGCGGATATTTTCTTGAAGAAGCCGTTTTCTCTCGAGAGATTTAAATACCGTTTCGCAATGGCAGTCGCTGCGAAGAGCGAGTCCTCCTTTGTGCCGCCCATTTATCAAGATGCGATGGAATTGATCGGGAGCCGGGCTGACGAAGAGGCGCTGGCGAAGCTACGTACAGTCGTTCAGATTTATCCAGAGTGCCCGAAGGCCTTGCGTGAAATGGCTCGAATCCATTTGCAACGGCAGAATTGGCAAGAGGCGGAGCGATGGGTCTGGCGTCTCAGAGAAGAGAATCTCTTGGATCCGGAGTGGATACCGGATGTGATCGAGATGGCTTCCAAGATTGATCGGTACGACTATGTCGAATGGCTTGCCGATGCGGTCCGGGAAATGCCCAAGTCAAAGGTCAGAATCATCTCATCGGTTGCTCATGGGATTGCACTTCTTGCCGCCCGTTTGGCCTCTTCCCAGAAAGATCGACCTCGGGCGCTCGAATTATTCCAAAAAGCAGTATCCGTATCGAAACACGCTCATGAGACTTATTCCGAAGTGATTCAAGCGATGTACTCGGCCGAGATGATCGTCGAGGCAGACATTTTACTTCGGAGTGCTCCAGATGAAGTTCGCGAATCCGAAGATACGAAAATTCTTCTCTTGGAGCACTTAGATCAGCATCGTGAAGCTCCAGAGGTGATCAATGCAGCCTATCAGCTCTATCGGGCAGGCGTTCGGCGCCCGAGAGTCTATCAGGTTTTAATTGAGCGATCGAAGGAGCTCGGTCGTACGCGGCAAGTGATCGTCGAGTTGATTGAAGAGGCGGGGCGAGTGCACCCCGACTGGACTGAGACCTTCAATGGGTATCTTTAAAGCTGGATTGGCTGTCTAGCGGCATTCTTCTTAATAAAAAAACCCCCGGAAACTAGTGTTTCCGGGGGTTTTTTTTCATTCAAGCGCTAACCGCTTATTTGCGTGCGGGTGCGTTGTTCGGTGCCTTCGTTGCTTCTGCTTTTTTTGCAGCAGCATTCGTCTCTGTTGCTTTTGCGTTCATCGCAGAGGCAGGAATGGCGGGTCCAGCAGCCGTAGCTCCGGCAGGTGCTGTCGACGCGTCTGCATTATTTGTGTTCGCGTTCGCATTACCGATTCCCGCTTTTGCGAGGACTTCCAGGCGGACTTTTGCGCACATTTCATGATTCTGCTTCAAGAAGTTCCGTGCGTTGTCGCGGCCTTGGCCCAGGCGCTCATCCTTGTAGGTATACCAGGTGCCGCTCTTTTCGATGACGTTCAGGTTTGCAGCAAGATCTAAGATATCGCCCTCTTTCGAAATGCCTTCACCGTAAAGAATGTCGAATTCGACTTCTTTGAACGGAGGAGCCATTTTGTTTTTGACGACTTTCACACGAGTGCGGTTACCAATGACGTTTTCGCCGTCTTTGATCGCCTGCACACGTCGGATGTCCATGCGTACGGACGAGTAGAACTTCAGTGCGTTACCGCCGGTGGTGGTTTCTGGGTTTCCGAACATCACGCCGATCTTCATGCGGATTTGGTTGATGAAGATCATGAGTGTTCTTGAGCGGTTGATCGATCCAGTGAGTTTGCGGAGTGCTTGGCTCATCAAGCGGGCTTGAAGACCCATGTGGGAATCGCCCATCTCGCCTTCGATTTCAGCGCGTGGCACCAGTGCTGCCACCGAATCGACGACCAGGAGGTCGATTCCACCGGAGCGCACGAGCATATCGGCGATTTCGAGAGCTTGTTCACCGGTGTCAGGTTGCGAGATCAAGAGATCATCCGTGCGGACGCCAAGCTTCCGCGCGTAGTTCACATCAAGCGCATGTTCAGCGTCGACGAAGGCAGCGATTCCGCCCTGTTTCTGGCACTCAGCGATTGCATGGAGCGTGAGTGTCGTTTTACCGGAAGCTTCAGGTCCGTAAATTTCAACGATCCGTCCGCGAGGGAGTCCACCGATTCCCAGCGCGATATCAAGTCCGAGCGATCCGGTAGAGATCGCAGGAATGTCCTGAGCGACGAGACTTTCGTTCTCGCCCAAACGCATGATCGAACCTTTACCGAATTGCTTTTCGATCGCTTGAACCGCGAGTTCGAGCGCTTTGTTCTTTTGTGCGTGTGCACTGTTGTCGTTATGGGTCGAAGCTGCACCGGTCGAAGCACGGTTTTTATTTTGATTGAGTTCCATTGATCTATCTCCCCCTTTGAAGAGTTTACAGAAACGATTTCAGCTCTACCGCCGATACGGAAGAAGTTCGGGCTTCGGGAGTTTTACTTCCCAGTCCCCTTCTTCTTTCGAGTGGTGCGGCGGGTGCCTGTGAGCATGGACCGTACCATGCGCAAAATATGGATTGCAGCCGCGATTTGACGCCCTCTTCGAAGATTTTCTACGGCCGTCTGCGGCATTTTATCGAGTTGCGTCAAGTGTGGGGCCAGTTGAACTTCCTGGAGGTGACCCAGTGTTCCTTTTCCTGCGCGGCGCACCAAAGCAATCCAAGCGTGGCCATCTTTTGCCCGGTCTTCCTTGGACTTGCTCGGGCCCAATCTACCCGTTATTGCAGCGGAAATTGTCGCGTGAGGCGTTTGCTCGAGGGCCGATAGCGCCATGGATCCTGCGATCTCGTCACTGACCGAATCGGGTGCTCTTTTGAGCGCCGATTTCGGGATGTTGAGCCAGGCGACCTTTGACTCGGGTTGATAAACTACGAAGGATCCGGCGAGCGCCTGGGAGATTCCGGGAGTACGAGCGAGGGACGCAGCGATGAGCCCACCTGTGCAGCTTTCGGCCAGAACGAGTGATTCCCGGTTCTTGATTAAGAGTTTGGCAGTCAACGCCGCCTCTTTTGCGAGGACTTGCTCTCCCTCTTGAATGGTCGATTGGAGTTCTTCTGGAGTAAGGGGTGCTTCGTTCATTGAGGGATCCATCCAAAGTGGTTGAGGGTTGCGTAAACCGCGAGGGCTTGAAGTCCGGCAAGGATGTCATCAGCCATAACGCCAAAGCCACCCCAATAGGCGGATTCCCGGGCTTTATTTTTTGACCACTGGTCCACTTGTCTGACTGGGGGGGGTTTAGTGATATCAAAAAAACGAAAAAGGACGAATGCGATTCCAAACGGGATGGGAGCTAATGGGCAGAGCAGAGCAGCGATTCCCATGCCGATGACCTCGTCGATCACAATTGAACCATGATCACCCGTCCGGGTGATGACGCTCACGCGTGCGGCAGCCCACGTGCCCAGCAGCGTGATTATCAACCAAAGGACGAGCTGAGCGGCCCACGGAAGAGTCGTGACCGCCGCGACCAGAGGAAGCGCCGCGAGTGTTCCAGCTGTCCCTGGGGCAATGGGCGAGAGTCCGCTCCCGAAGAAAGTGGCGATCCCAAAGGCAAGTCGATCGGCAGTGGACTGTGAAAAGTCAGCAGCTTTGAGCGGGGCGGTTTTTTTCTTTTGAAGTGGAGTGCCTGGGTTGGTCATGACGGATCCTTGATCCCAGTTTGGGGGTTCTCAGAGAGCGTTTTCTTCCAAAGCCTTTCGAGCTCTTCTGGAACGGGGGAAGGTCGACCTTTCTCATTGACCATGACGGCGTGGACCGTCCCGGTGAAGATCTTATCGTCGCCACGGTAAATCGCTTGTTCGAACGTAAACCGGGAGCGGCCGCCCTCAGTCATGTGGCTTTTGATGACCAGCTCGTCGCCCAAAAAGGCAGGTCTGAGGTAGCGCACGTCGAGCGCTGCGATCACTGGCCAACGATTCCAAGTTTGGAATTTCTCAAGAGTGACTCCTTCTTCGCGAAGGAGTTCCCAGCGGGCATGCTCCAAGTAGCTGATATACACTGCGTGATTGACATGCCCGAAGCTGTCGAGTTCATAGCCTCGAACGTGGATTTTGGTGGTCCAAATCTTGTCTGGAACGAGGGGGGTGGGTTGCTGGGATTCATTTTTTTGAGTCATCTCGTATCGGAAGCTACCCCGGACCCGGCCGTCACGCCAGAAAGGAGAGGAGGGTTTCGCCTTGTCGAAGCTCAGTCTTGGGTCTACTGTTCGGACCGAAGAGTTTTCGGAGGGGCCCCCGCGTCACGAAAACCTTCGGGGGGAAAAGTTGAGTACACTGCGACCAGACGCTGAGTTCTTGCGTCGGAAATACGAATTTCGATGGGAAGTCCTCGATATTATTATCGGGGGCAAGTCCTCAATTGACTCGAATCAAGGGTTTCAGATCTCCTCTTTGGATGAGGCCGATCGCTTTATTCGGAGTTACGGTTACGATCTCGAAAATCCGATCGAGAAGGCTGAAGCATTCGGAAATTACCAAGAGTCGATCAACTTTATTCGGCGCTATTTTCTCCAGCCTGAAAATCCGGAAGGTCTTAGAATTGATATTCCGAGGCGAATTCTTGAGCTGACGGACCTTCGTGAATTGTTCTTGATGGCGAGTTTACACGCCCCCGGACAGATGCACGATACTCCCGGATTGATTCTCCGGACGTGGGCGTGTTCGATTTTGAAAGTGATGCACACGATTGCCCACATCGACCAAGATCTTCGGACGACTTATTTTGGCGATATTCAGAAACAGATCCTCGACCGATTTTACCGCGTCATTCATCGCGATGCAGAGGGGCGTCTCTATTTGGGTGAGAAGCCAGACGATGCTCTTCGGGTGGACTTAGTCGCATTTGAGTCGAAGCCAAAAAAGTCGCGCGACTCAACGCTCCTGAAGCTCCTTCATAAACCTGAGAATGTCGCCGAAGATATTTTTGATCGCGTTGGGTTGCGTTTTGTCACTCATACCCGGCTAGGTGCATTACAGGTGGTTAAGTTCCTCAAGGATCGCATGATCGTCATGCCTCCCAATATTAAGCCAAGCCGTTCTCGGAATACCATGATCGATATCGATGATTTCCGAAATCAGATGACGGATTGTTTGGCGCAAGTGGAGCGGGGCGAGATGACCGAAGAGGGGTTGAAGCGCGAGCTCGAGATGGCCGCCCATTCACCCGCCACGAACCCTCTCAATCCTCACTCGAGCGAGTTCTATCGCGCGATTCAATTTACGTGTCGGCAGCTCGTGAAGCTCGTGAATCCACTTCATCAAGATCTGCGGGAACTCAAGCAGCTTTCACGAAGCGGCGGGCTCTCAGAGTCGGCTCAGCGAATCGTCGATCGCCTCGACTTGAAGTACGCTCAGAAGGAGATTCATTTCTTTTATCCTTATGAGGTTCAAGTGATGGATCAGTTCAGCTTCGAGGAGAATGAAAAAGGCCGGAGTGCTCACAGTGAATATAAGAAGGCGCAGCTTCAAGCGGCACTTCGACGCGTGATGGGAAGTTTAGTGGATGCGGCACGACAGTGATGTCATCCTGATCGGAACAGGGGTCGCCCCTTTAGTTGCTGCTGCCCGTCTGATGGCAGAGGGGCGGTCGGTTTTAGTTCTCAATCCCGACTCTGATTTTTTTCTGGAAGATTCTGAGTTTCCTGTCGATCGACTTCAGCCTTTAAGTTCCGATTCGATCCCCAGTGCAGAGCGCTTTCGTCGCTCGACCCACGAACGTTCCCTTGAGATTTTGCGGCCTGATTTTCCTGGCGCGGTCGAGCTTTGGCTTCCGGATGTTGATCCGTCGCGTCCCCCCGTTTCGGGTTATCGTGATCCTTCCGCACCCCATGTTCGCGGGAGGATGCGACTGTGGATGGCTCGTAAAGATGATCGTGTTGAGAGTGAACGTCTGAACCAGGTTGAGCAAGCTGCGATCGAGGCGGGCCTCCATCCTCGGCGCTTAGATGGCTTGCTCGCCGTCTCGCGTTTTCCTGGTCATGCACTGTCCACCTTTGGGGGCGCAGGCGCATCCCCCGGGGTTGGATTTTCTCCCGATGATTGGGCAGGGCTTGTGGTACCGCGCGTGGCCGATGTGGACGTGCATCGGTATCGCAGTGGTTTACTGACCTTCGTGCGCGAACGCCTGGGTATTGATCGTGTTTTTACGGGTGTCAGTGACATTGATTTTTTGCCTGATCGTGCGTTGCGATTTCACGCAGGAGGCCAGGCTCGAACAGCGCGCTACGAATCCGGCTTCATCGTATTCTGGACGCCACGTCTGATGCACTGGCTGCAGACTCAAGCGAAGCGTCGAAACTGGAACCTTCCTCAGCCACGCGGTTTGCGATTGTGGGAGCAGTGGTCGCTGCTTTCCCGTTTTCCCGTGGATCCCACCGTCATTGGTGTCCTAGATGATATGCTCGCCTGGGCTGATGTCGAGGGCGTTCCTGCGGTTCCGGGCGACGAGGGTTTGAACCCTAAGATGCTTCAACGTGAGACTTCGAGAATGGACGAGGATCGTGGACTTTCCGAGACCTTGCGGACTCGTTTAACGATTCTGCGGCCTGCTGCACTCTCCGACGTGAGTGCTGATTGGACGATTCGGACCCAAGCGGTCGAGGGTTCGCGAGCAGGCTGGATTTCATCTGAATCGTTTGCGGCATTAGAACGCCTGTGTCGCGGGTTCTTAGGCTGGACGCGTTTTTCGATTCGAGGTCTAAAAACTCGTACGACTCTAGAATGGACTGGGCGCCCTCCCGTCCTGCCTGCGCCTGGGATGCAGGGAGGCTGGATTGTGGCCGGGGTAGAAGGCCCGTTACCGAAAGTGGTTGAGACGGTTCGACGGTGTGTGGACCGTTTGCTTGAACCCCCTGCTTCCATTGAAGCGGAGGAGACGCCATGAGTTATTCCGATCGTAAAGAGCGTTCAACGGATCGAACTTCTGAGCGTGTCCGTGAAGGTGCGACTTTTGATATAGTTATTGTCGCCGGGCCTCGCTCGGGGTTTGATCCCTGGCCTTCAGTCGGTGCGCGCACCTTGGGGACGCTTGCGGCTGAGTGGGGTCTGCGTTGCGGTATTTTTGGTGGCTCTGATATCCGAGTGCGCGGCCTATTGCCGCTCCCAGAGACGGGAGCGGTACTGCTCGCGCAAGATATTCAGGGGCGTTTGCACCGGCACCAGGCTCGAAGCGTGGTTCGATTCTCTTCTCCCGAAGAGCTCCCTGATCCCTTTCCAGGATGGCACTCGCCTGGGCTTGTTCCTCTGTCCACCGCTCGAAGGTTGCTTGTTGAAGCCCAGTTGGTCTGGGCACCGACGGTCGCTATTCTTGGTACCGGAAGTCGTGCCCTTCGATTTGCCTGTGAGATGCTCGAAGCCGGCGTTCCGGAAGTGTATTGCATTGAGAGTGCGGCGGATTGGGGCGGGAAGCGATTTGCCGGATGGGAAGTTGAGCGCCGTCGCTTTGAAATCTTGGGTGGGCGGTTATTGGAGGCCAAGCCCGTTGGGCTCAAGGCACTCTCACCGATGCTCTGGGAGCTTCGAGTGGAGGATTCGCGCGGGGTTCGGATTCTCGAGGTGACCCGGGTTATATCGGCTGGGCCTTTCAGAGCTTCACACCCCTTTCGTGAATACCCACGCGGCTCTTTACTTTTTGAGATCCCCCGATCCTCCCTTCCAAAGCGCGAGTGGGACTTGGAAGGGTGGCTGGCTGAAGAGGATGGCGCGCGCTTTGTAGCCGCTCGGATTATTCGGGCACTCGGTGTGATATCTCCGGAGCGTCGCGAAGATTTTGAACGTTTCTACAAACGGGCGAAGGCTCGATTAAAGCGGGCAGAGCAGCACCGGATCGAACCTTTTCTGCCTGAGTGGAATGCGAAATGGCTCGAGCGAAGAACGCTTGAAAAATTACGTTCGTTTGCAGGGGTTCCGACGGAACGCCATGCGGAGAAGCTCGTCGCATCGATTGAATGCATCGAGGCCATGGGGTGCAATCTGTGTGAACGCGCCTGTCCTGAGTCTGCGATTCAGTTTTCTCGGGATCGAGCCCAAGTCCTTTTTGAGGACCGATGCACCGGTTGCGGATTGTGTATCGATGTCTGTCCGAGTGCGACTCCAGTGTTGATCCATGAGAAAAATGACGCTCCGCTCTCTCAGTTGGTTCTCTCAGAGCGTGGCAATCGACTTCGTCCGGCCCTGAAAGTGGGTGAGTTTGTCCAGGCTGTGAATCGGCGTGGTGAGTCCATGGGGAACGTACGCGTCGCTGGACTTACTGAGGTCGAAAACCATCGAAAGCGCGTGGAGTTGGCTTTACCCTCGCACCTTCTTTGGGAAGTGCGCGGGTTCCGCAGACCTCGGGCCTCTTCCACGAGTCGGGATGACTGGAATCCGCAGATTTTAGCTCAAGCCCCGGAGTTCACCGAGAATCGGGTACCGATCTTACTTGATGGAGATCGAAGGCTCGTTCGTGAGCGAATTCCGATGAATATCGCTTTATTCGAGACGGGCCGTGCGCGTGAAGGCGACTTGTTGGATTGTCGCGACGGAAGCTGTGGCCGATGCTCAATAGTCGTCGATGGCCAAAAGGTTCAATCATGTCGGACCCAAGTTCGGGCGGGTATGTCGGCTATTACCAAGACGGCTGTCTCGGCGTCGATGGTTCGCGGCGATGGGCGTGAGTCCTCTTTGTGTCCCTGCCTGAATCTTTCCTCTGACTCGCTACGAACGATCCTTCGTGAGGCTAAAATCACCACTCCCGATGCAGCCGTCTACGCTACGGATCTGGGGAGCGGGCGCTGTCATGGGCAGCTTTGCTGTGGGGCATTTCGCCGCCTGATGATTGATGAAGGAATTCCGGCCGAAACATGGATCGATTGGCGATTTCCTTGGACGGACTGGTCCGTAGGCGGAGACCCGCTTGCAAGCACTTAAGTGTACTTGAGGTCTGCTAGAAACTTTTCAATCTTCAAGTTGAATAGCTCAGGCAGGTCCATCTGTGGGCAATGGCTTCCATGTCGAAGGACCTCAAGGCGGCTTCCCGGTATGAGCTGATGAAGGAGTTCTTGTTGCTCAAGGGGGATCATGTGGTCTTCTTCCCCGGCGATGATCAGTGTCGGCGCTTGAATGGTATGGAGCCAGGCCGTGGCGTCGTATTCCTGATAGTTGCGAATGAGCTGGAGTAAAATTTCAGGCCGCATTTCGGCCACTTGCTTCACGTAGATTTCGATATCTTCTTTCGGAGTCAGATGAGGATTGAATCCCCCTAGCGCCACGAGAGTTCGAGTGAAGGGATTTGCGTTTTGAATTTTCCAAAGAGCATTGACGACTGAAGGTGAGAAATCGTGTGCCGCTTGAAGAACACCGAAAGCCTTATCCAGGATATTTGCGTGAAAGGCGGTTTCAAGAGGACGCTTCGCAGTCCCATTCGCAAGGACCATCCCGGCAACCCGTGATGGGTTCTGGCGATAGAACTCAAGAACGACGTTTACGCCCATGCTGTGTCCGAGAAGCACGGCTTCGGGGATGCCAAGTTCATCCATTAAGATTTTGATATCTTGGGCCATGTTCTCGATCGTGATTGTATTCAGATCGGCAGGCGTATCGGAGTTTTGATGACCTCGGTAGTCGGACCAGACGGCACGATGACTCCGGCCAAAGTGGTCAATTTGATAGGTCCAGTGAAGGCTGGAGCAAACCAAGCCGTAGCAGAAAATGAGCGGTTTTCCGTCGGGCTGTCCTTCGATGCTATAGAAAATACGCGAGCCATCAAAA
>CANMSW010000017.1 GCA_947500275.1 Bacteriovoracaceae bacterium
CTTCGATTCCATGACCTCCGGCCTTCTTCACTTGCTGCTCAAGCGCGTAACGAGCGTTCGCGCGCGCTACGCCCATCAACTGTTTCTCAGAGTCGGTTTCGGCCACATGAACCCGCGCCCCTACAAGGCCACCCAAAAGATCTGGATTTTCTGGCGCAAAATGCACCAAGATCTCGGACGCTGGTGCCATCCCCTCGGTGCGGCCCGGATCGGCGTTTGCTTCGGGTTCGAGCCCTTCCGCGCTGATCGCCCCTTGGAGGAAGTAATATTGGGAAAGGAACTCTTCGAGGAGCTCACTCTCGGGCTGGGTCGGATCAGTGTTCTGGAGGTGATAGTGCCGAACCGCGAGCATTCGCCCCCCACGAATTTGAAGCACGACGCCGTGAGCGTCCGTTCCTTCCCGCTCCACGCCGATGACATCTCGGTTCCGATGGGAGCCTGCTTCATCCACCACTTGCGTTGCCGTGACCAATTCCAGATTTTTAAGCTGATCTCTAAACCAGGCTGCCTGCTCGTACTCCTCGTTCTCGGCGGCCTGCTCCATTCCCCGCCTGAGATCCTTCGTCAGGCGGTCGCCCCGCCCCTCGAGAATCGAAATCACTTCCGAGATCGAGTCCCGGTAGTCGGACTCCGTGATCAACCCCACACAGGGCGCCGTGCACTTACCCATCTGGTGAAGAATGCAGGCTCGAGAACGGTACCGGAACGTGTTGTCACTGCAATCACGTAACTGGAAGGTTTCATTCAGAAGTTTCATCACTTCGCGTGCCGCCCAAGCGGACGGAAATGGACCAAAGTAGCGTGCTCCGTCCCTCTGGACTCGTCGAGTCCACTCGATCCGAGGGTACCCCTGATCCTGGCGAATCTTCAGATAAGGGTAAGCCTTGTCGTCCTTCAGTCGGACGTTGAATCGGGGCTTATGCTTCTTGATGAGAGTGCACTCGAGAATCAGCGCTTCCGCTTCGGTCTCGGTGAGGATCACGTCAAACCGATCCACTCGGGTAACCATCATCTCCGTGCGGGGAATCTCATGCACGGCAGCCTGGAAGTAGCTTGAAAGGCGATTTTTGAGATTCTTTGCTTTTCCGACGTAAAGAATCCCGCCTTCCCCATCTTTCATGAGGTAAACGCCCGGCGAAGTACTCGCATCCTTCGCAAGTTGCAGCAGATCAGACCGTTTCGTGCCTTGCATTTCCATGCCCCCCCCCACTATAACTTCGGAATACGCATCTTACGCAAGGAGACCCTCGCACCATGGCTTCGACCATCAAAGTCACTGAAACGCTCGCCTACTGCACTAGCTGCAAAATGGACCTGAACCACACCGTGGTAGCAATGAAAGGCGACCGGATCATCAAGGTCCAGTGCCGCACTTGCAAAAAGGAACATTCCTACAAGGCACCGAAAAATGTAAACGATCCGGCGGCAGCTCCTCCTAAAAAGACTCGGGCCACCAAAGAACAAAAAGCAGCTCAATCCACTCCTGTTGAAGTCGAGTGGAGCAAGCTCATGGCTGCGCACGAGTCGAGCGAGACCCGGAGCTACTCCGCGAAGTCCTCGTTTGCCCTCGCGGACAAAGTGAAGCACCCAACTTTCGGCGAAGGCATCGTCAACAAGTTGATCTATCCGAATAAAGTGGAAGTCATCTTCCAAACAGACGTGAAGATTTTGATTCACGCTGGCGAAGCTCGCTAAGCAGCGAAAGAAAATGATTCATGACCCAACTTGGACGGCGTCGTGTTCTCGCATTTCTTTCGGCACTTTCACTGATCTGGGTTACTTCGTGCGCTTCAAAACAGAAGCGCACGACTCCCAAACTGTCAGAACTCGAAGGTCGTAAAGTGGCCCTGATTGAAGTGGAATCAGAGGCGACACAGCGCCAAATCATTGAAGTGGCGCTCGTGAATCAGCTCGTTCGGGACGGAACCTTCGAACTGGTCTCTAAACAAGCAGTGGATCATGCCCGACGCTCACACGACATCCTTCCGACCGATTGGCGAGAACTTGCCCGTCGATCGGGGGCCGACTTGGCCCTTCAAGCCAAAGTGATCGAGTTTGCAGCCGATGATCATGAGGGTTGGACCCGAATTGAGAAAGACGACAGCCTTCTTGCGGCCGAACAAGGGGAGTCCGCACGAAAATCCAAGCAACTCGTTCGCGCTCGGTCCCTCGAAGGCCGCGTGAAAGTTGAACTCGCTTTCACGGATCTCAGACCCGAAGGCTCGGCCGACGGCGCCGGCGAGACGCGAAAAGCCCTGGCCGAGGCCACAGAAACCGTCAGCTCCGACCAGTCAGAAGGTCCGATTCAGCTCCCTGGAAAAATGCGGTTCCTCGAGAAATTGGTGAATCGTGCCTTTGCCGAATTTTTCGAGAAATACCGGGATTGATCTTTGACCACTTGCCGTGGTCAGTCTGAGCCATGAGTAGACTCCGATTTCAACTCGAGCGGGAGGCCACTGGTTCCCGCGCTCGTGCTGCCACATTCACAACTCTCCATGGCCCAGTCCAGACGCCCCACTTCATGCCCGTGGGCACGCAAGCTACGGTGAAGTCCCAAACCGTCGAGACCTTGAAAACCATCGGTGCTCGCATCCTACTCGCAAACACTTACCACCTCCTCCTCAGGCCCGGCCCGGAGGTGTTCGAACGATTTGGCGGAATTCACCGTTTTATGAACTGGGATGGCCCAGTCCTCACCGACTCAGGCGGTTTCCAGATCTTCTCACTTCCGCACGCACGCCTCATGAATGAAGAAGGCGCCCGCTTCCAGAGTTATGTCGACGGCACGATGCATCTCCTTTCACCTGAAAAAAGCATCGGCATGCAAAAGGCCATCGGCAGTGATATCATGATGGTCCTCGATCAGTGTATCCCCTCAACCGCCGAACACTCGGAAGCAAAAGCGGCGATGGAACTCACTCACCGCTGGGCGAAGCGGAGCCTCGCAGCCCGCGGGGATTCACCTCAATCCATGTTCGGGATCATCCAAGGGGCGTGTTTCCACGACCTGCGCAAACAAAGCGCCGACTTCCTGACCCAGCTCCCGTTTGATGGCTTCGCTATCGGCGGACTCGCCGTGGGTGAAGGAATTGAACTCCGAAATGAATTCACCGAAGCCACGGCTGCGCTCATGCCGCGTGACCTTCCACGCTATTTGATGGGAGTCGGCACCCCGCTCGATTTGCTCGAAGGAGTGCATCGCGGTGTGGATATGTTTGACTGCATTCTTCCACTCCAATTCGCACAAAGGGGCGCTGCTTTCACTACCCACGGAAAATTACAGCTTCGGCGCACAGTCTCTCGCTTTTCAGAAGAAAAGCTCGATGCAAACTGCGATTGCCACACTTGCCGAAATTACTCGCGCGCCTACTTACACCACCTGGTCAAGGCCGATGAGATTTTGGGCTGGCATCTGATTGGTTTTCATAACCTCATTTTTTACCAGCGACTGATGACTGAAATGCGCGAAGCGATCTTAGCCGATCGCTTTATGGATTATTACCGAGCGCGTAAACCGGAGCTCATGCTTTCGGATCAAGACAATCCCTCAACCCCTCCCAAGCGAACCCGGACTCCGATGTCCGAGCGCCGGATGCGACTAGGGGACTATGAAGTTCATGTCGCCGAAGCTGGACACGCTAATATCAAGCAACTCAGTTCTGGCGAAATCATGCACTCCGTCAGTGACCCTACGGAAGAAGCACGCCAACTCTATATCGAGCAGCCAGACCTCGCCCGGAGCCTGAGAAACTTCAGCGAAAAACCATTCGTCATCTGGGACGTGGGCTTAGGCGGCGCTTCTAATGCCATGGCGGCGCTCTCGTGCTGGGAGGCGCTCTACGACCAAGCACTCAAAGAGGCCGAGGAGCCGAACCTCCGTCCTCTTCAAATCGTGAGTTTTGAAAAGGATCTCGATCCTTTACGACTCACCATCCGGAATGCCGATCGATTCCCTCATATTCGCCACAAAGCGCCAGCGAGGCTACTTGCCGATCACCGCTGGGTTCATGCTTCTGAGAAATTCGAGTGGCAGCTTCACGAGGGAGATTTTCTTGGGCTCTTCGAGAACACCCCTGCGCCGGATCTGATCTTTTACGATCCATTTTCTTTCAAAGTCGACTCACCCCTCTGGAGCATTGAAACCTTCCGCCGAATTTTGGCCTGTGCAAAAAAGAACCCCTCTCAAACAGAGTTAATTACCTATTCAGGATCCACTGCAGTCAGGGCCACTTTGCTCGCAGCTGGGTTTCACGTGGCAGCTGGCATCGGCATCGGGCCCCGCGCCGAAACCACTCGCGCCTACGCACAGAAACCAAGCCAGATTCAGCTCTTGGGGGCCGAATGGATTGCACGATGGATGCGGAGCCAAGCTCGGACACCGCCTGGGCTAACCCCCGACGAAGTCCAAAGCTTCGAGTCGACGCTCTTGAGTCATCCGCAGTTCCAATGAGGTTTATCTGGAACTGGGAGTGACCGAGATTCAAAGTCCGAGGCTCAAACCCTTGATGCGCTTCACTCGGTCCCTCAGCTTTGCCGCCTCTTCGAACTGAAGGGACTTTGCGAGATTCCGCATTTCCGTTTCCATTTTAGGAATCATCCGACTGATATCAACCGCACTCGTGAAAAACTCACCCGCTAGTTCCTTAATCTCCGCGATCCGCTCGTCCGCATTCAAAAGATCTAGCCCTGCAATCGTGTCTTCAGCCGTTGCGGGTTGCTCCCCCGAATCGGACACCGACCAGAGACTCTTCCGTCCCGCCGTCTGCCCAGCGCCAGTCCGCAGGGCTCGTTTCGCCAGCTCCGCTTTCTCGGCTGACTTCGAGACCCGCCCTTTCGAGGTATTTGAGATCGTCTCCGGATCGCTTGGGGCAAGCGACGCCGGAATAGCTTTTCGAATACTACGCGGCGTGATTCCGTTTGCCGTGTTGAACTCCTCTTGGATCTTCCTCCTGCGCGCCGTCTCATCGATCGCTTTCTTCATGCTATCGGTGATTTTGTCCGCATAAAGAATGACAAATCCGTCCGCATTTCGGGCCGCCCGGCCCATGGTTTGAATGAGCGAACGCTCGCTTCTTAAGAAGCCCTCTTTGTCCGCATCCATAATCCCAACCAATGAAACTTCGGGTAAGTCCAATCCTTCTCGAAGCAAGTTGATCCCGATCAAGACATCAAAAACCCCGAGACGAAGGTCACGCAGAATTTCTACCCGCTCGAGTGTCTCGATATCCGAGTGTAAGTACTTCACCTTGACCCGCTGCTCTTGATAGTATCGAGTTAAGTCTTCGGAAAGTTTCTTGGTCAGAGTCGTGATCAAAACACGCTCGCCTTTTTCGACGCGTTTCCGAATCTCAACGAGTAAATCATCCACTTGAGTCTTCGCGGGACGAACTTCAACAACTGGATCCAGAAGACCCGTCGGACGAATGACCTGCTCGACCACTTCACCACCGCTCTTCTCAAGCTCGTAATTCCCAGGAGTAGCGGAAACATAGACGGTCTGATTCAGACCCTTCTCCCACTCCTCGAAATTCAACGGCCGATTATCCAGTGCAGAGGGCAGCCGGAAACCGTGCTCAACGAGGACACTCTTCCGCGCACGATCGCCCCGAAACATGCCTCCAATCTGTGGAACTGAGACGTGGCTCTCGTCGACGACCAAGAGCCAATCCTTCGCGAAATACTCAAGAAGTGTGGGGGGCGCATCGCCTGGTGATCGACCCGTCAGATGCCGAGAGTAGTTCTCAATCCCCTGACAGAAGCCCAATTCTTCGATCATTTCGAGATCAAATAAAGTTCGCTGAGAAAGACGCTGGGCCTCAACCAACCGTTGCTGTTGATTTAAGTCGGTCAACCGCTCTCGAAGCTCGATCCGAATCGACTCGATCGCACGCTTCCGATTGTCGAGAGTCGTGACGTAATGACTCCCTGGGTAAATCGTGACTCGCGGGAGCTTTGAAAGCTTTACGCCTCGGAGGGGGTCCACTTCCGAAATAGATTCGATTTCGTCACCAAAGAATTCAACTCGGATGGCGCGTTCTTCTTCATAGGCCGGGAAAATCTCGACAACGTCACCGCGCACCCGGAAGGTTCCACGGTGAAAATCGACATCGTTACGCTTATATTGAATCTCAACCAACTTCCGAAGCATATCCTGCCGCTTCACTTCCCGCCCGACCTCTAAAAAAAGAAGCAGACCTTCGTAAGCTTCGGGCGAACCCAGACCGTAAATACATGAAATCGAGGACACGATAATCACATCGTTTCTCTCAAGGAGGGAGCGCGTCGCCGAGTGCCGCAGCTTATCGATCTCATCATTAATCTGCGAGTCCTTCTCGATATAGGTATCGGTCGAAGGAATATAAGCTTCGGGTTGGTAATAATCGTAATAACTCACAAAGTACTCAACCGCGTTATCGGGGAAGAACTCCCGAAACTCACTGAAGAGCTGGGCCGCTAAAGTTTTGTTGTGACACAGGATCAAGGTCGGCTTGTTCACTTGGGCAATGACGTTCGCCATCGTGTAGGTTTTCCCCGAGCCCGTCACCCCCAAGAGAACCTGCGATGCACGCCCTTCGTTAATACCCCGCACTAAGGCGTCGATTGCTTGGGGCTGGTCGCCCATGGGCTGAAAAGGCGTTTTAAGCTCAA
Source organism: Bacteriovoracaceae bacterium (assembly GCA_947500275.1). Taxonomy (GTDB): domain Bacteria; phylum Bdellovibrionota; class UBA1018; order UBA1018; family UBA1018; genus CANMSW01. The sequence goes on from CANMSW010000017.1 coordinate 6,649, forward strand.
ATTTTCGATCCGTGAAAAGTGCCATCTTCGCCTGCTTTCTATCCCTAGGACCGGACGAAATGCGTTCGATTCCCCTTGTTTTTGCCGCCTGTTCTATCTTGAAGGTTTCTTTCACGCTGACCAGTGGAAATTCTTTAGGGCCCTCTCGGAAACTCCCTTAGACTTATCCCAGGAGTCAAATCACGACCATGGCAAACACGACTGAGGCCGAGCTGAGGGATTCGAATCAAAGCGGTTCACCGAGCGAAGCATCGGACAGCCCTTGTCACCTGAAGAACCCCATCGTGCTCGTGCATGGGTTGGGCGCCAAAAGCCGCATGGGTCCACTCCCCTATTTCAGAACACTCCCGCAGTGGCTCAGGCGCCATGGGAATCACGTCTTCATTGCTGACCTGACTGCTTGGCATTCCGTCGAATGGCGCGCTCGCGAACTTAAGGCCCAAATCGAAGCCCAATTCCCAACCGGCCAGGTGAACCTCGTTGGCCATAGCATGGGCGGTCTGGATGCACGCTGGCTCACGTCTCGAATGGATTTTTCACACCGGATTTCAAGTGTAACCACCATCGGAACCCCCCATCGCGGAACGATGCTGGGGGATTTAGTTCTGGGAAAAATACCCAGCAGGCACCTGAAGCTTCTTGAAAAAGTGGCTCAGTCCTTCGGCATGAGCCACGAAGGGCTCCGTCAACTTTCAAAAGAAAATTGCCTTCGCGAAATTACTGACCGTGCTCCTGATATGCCAGGAGTTCGCTATTTTAGTGCGACCACAGCCATCAAGCGCCCGCTCTTCCGACATGCTCTCCCGCTCTTTTGGCTCCCGAGCAAAATCATTCAGGAAGCTGAGGGTGATAACGACGGATTTGTGAGCGTGGAAAGCGCGACTTGGGGCGAACATATCTGTACCCCCGTCGGCGATCACTATGCGCAGATCGACCACGGGGTGCCCTACTATCTCGACACCTTTCGCGCGGAAGACTTCTATGAGGAAATCTTCGCTCACCTCGCGAAAGCAGGAATGTAGAATCCATTCCACTCGTAGTCGCGCCGCTTAATCAGTGACGCTTTGGTCATCAGCGCGGTTTGGGCCCCCTTCACGATCCACGACTTTTTTGAAGAATTCACGCGCGCTCACGCCCCCCGCCTTCACGCCCAAGAAAGCATTCGTGGGCAGAAAAGTGTGGATGGAAGAACTGGGTACCCAGGCACGACAAAGGTCCGAGGGATCCTCGGTCAGCGCCAAGATCCCTTCCTTCGAATGAACGGCTTTCGCGTGCGCATACCGAGTAATTTCGCCGAAGAGCTTTGACATAATAATATCACGACTGCTCTGCATGACTCCGACACTCCAGTGAGGAAGAAGTTTGCAGATTCCAGGGACGATTCCCGCAATGATCCCTTTTCCTTTTTCGATGGTCACTCCCGCCTTCCGTAGCCCTGCCGAGAACTCCTCGAGCATTTTTGGCGGAAATTTATCCCAAACAGTCGGCCCGAAGTGGAGCCCTGGGGCATCCGCAATCAGCGCCCGATTCACAGCACGCGGGAAAAGGCCGTCGATGAACTGTGAATGAAAAAGTGAAGACAGTGCTCCGGCCGAGGGTCCCCAGACGACGAGGTCCGTCGCGCCTTCGAAGTCGAGCATTCCCTTTACTTTCAACATCTCGAAAGCCCGCTCCACATTGGAGCGCCCCACGTGATGGACGACACGCTTTCCGTAGCGAGCGATGTGATTCGCCGCGAACATATCCCCGGTGCAATAGGGGAAAAAGACGATGGTCCAACCGGCAACGGGCGAAATCTCAGGGTCTTGCGAAACAAACCCACCCGAAATCGGAACAAAGGGAAGGAACGACAGGTAGGTCTTCATTTCGGTACCGTAGCAGGTCGCCTCACTCCAACAGGCACCGCCCCCCATGAAGGCGATAGCCACTTTCCGCTCCTCACCTGGCCGAATGAATACAGAATAATCGCCGCCATCACCGCAATGGGCACCAGGAACCGGAAAACGATCCCAAGTGGCTTGGTCGCTGGGTGACCCAGGTGCGTCATCACCAGCGACCGAAGGGCTTGCGCCGATCATGACCATCGAAAAAACTAACACAGCTGCCCACTTCAAACCCGGTGCGCCCATCGGTCCTCTTTTCGACCTAGAAACGTTCGACCCGGTCTCCCTCCCCGCTTTAAGGTCTGGGATTCCGAGAACGCCGAAATTAGTCTAAATTCGTTCATGAATTGAAACATGGGAAAGGCCGCTCGCCAAGGAATCCCTGCATATGGAACTCGCGCGTCTCAAAAAACTTAAACTCTCCCCGCGTCCAATCGGCCAAAGGCTCTTCGCTGATACCATTCTCCGAACGGGCTTCACGAATCCTTTCCGGCCCACGAAGATACAGATCGAAAATTTCGACCGACTTCCGAAATCAACCGGCAGCTTCATCGTGATGAACCACACAGATCGATATACCTGTTGGCCCTTCCAATATTACCTCCACCGCGAGCATAGACGATATACATCCACCTGGGTGAAAGCGAAGTACTATCAAAATCCCGCCATGGCGTGGATCCTCGATCGCTTCAATAATATTCCAATCCCATCTCTGGGTTACTTAATCGTGAAGGATTTTGAGAGGGCCACGGGGCACCCCCCCTCGCCTACTGAGTATGAAATCCTGAAACGCTTTGCCGACGGCACAACCGATGAGGAGTCGCTCCAAAAACAACTCATTCTCGACCGCTCGAAAACGAGTCATGGCTTAATGCTCACGCTCGGATCCGGACGTAATCCGGGTGCCGAGCACTGGAGAAAATCCGTGCGAGATCGATTTGACGAACTCATGAGTGAAGTCGTTCGACTCAATCGCGAGGCTTTGGCCACGGGCCTCGATATCATGATTTTCCCTGAGGGCACACGGCACAAGCGACTTGGCCAAGGATTTACGGGCGCTGCCCAGATGATCCTTGCGACCGGCGCCACCGTGGTCCCCATCGGCGCAAGCGGAATCGATCGACTCTTCCCGGGAGGGAGTCCCTTCAGCCGCGGTGGTACTGCGAAGTTTAGAATAGGGACGCCTCTTCGGCCTGGCCACGAACTGAAGCACTTCGAAGACGGACCGGCGTTTGTCCCCTTCACCCCCGATGCCCGACTCCAGGAACACCGCTTTCGGGGCCTAACCGAACTGATGATGGACCGGATCAACGAACTCCTCGATCCCGAATATCAGCGAGTCGCGGACGGCGTAGCCAAAACCGGAGCCTCGCGATTCATCTAATCCCACGACACTCTTCTTGACGCCTCAAGGACGCAAAAATGCCCTTCTTGGGAAACCAAGAAGGGCATTTTCAATTCAGCGTTCGTTCGAAACTGGAAAAAATTACCAGCCCAAGACTTGTGCGAAAATGAGTGGAGCGCAAATCGTCGCATCGCTTTCCACGATAAACTTTGGAGTGTCGACTCCGAGTTTGCCCCAAGTGATTTTCTCGTTCGGCACTGCGCCCGAGTAAGATCCGTAGGAAGTAGTCGAGTCGGAAATCTGGCAGAAATAAGCCCAGAGTTTCACGTCGATTTCCATATCCTGGTACAGCATTGGGACGACGCAAATCGGGAAGTCCCCGGCGATTCCGCCGCCGATCTGGAACATTCCGAGTGAGCTATTCTTGGTGATGCCCTGATAATATTCCGCCAGGAAGGTCATGTATTCGATGCCTGAACGCACGGTGTGCACGTTCTTCACTTCGCCACGGAGGCAAGCTGCCGCGTACATGTTACCGAGAGTGGAGTCTTCCCAACCTGGGACGATGAGTGGGAGATTTTTCTCGCAGGCTGCGACCATCCAACTGTCTTTGGGGTCGATCTGGAAATACTGATTCAACTCACCGCTGCGAATCATCTGGTAGAAAAACTCGTGAGGGAAGAAACGCTTTCCGGCTTTGTCGGCATCGGTCCAGACTTTGAGAGCAATCTTCTCGAGGCGGCGCATCGCTTCGCCTTCCGGAATGCAAGTATCCGTCACGCGGTTGAGGTGACGCTCCAAGAGCTTCTGCTCGTCTTGCGGAGTCAGATCGCGATAATTTGGAATCCGCTCGTAGTGGTCGTGGGCGACCAAGTTGAACACATCTTCCTCGAGGTTCGCACCGGTCGTGCTGATCAGATGGATCTTGTCTTGTCGAATCATTTCCGCCAGCGAGAGGCCCAACTCGGCCGTGCTCATCGCACCCGCCAAAGTGACCATCATTTTCCCGCCACCCTCGAGGTGCGCCTGATATCCGTCAGCCGCGTCGATTAAAGCAGCCGCATTGAAATGGCGATAATGGTGTTTAACGAACTGAGTGATGGGACCACCCGAAACGGCGGGCTTCCGGCCAGTATTGGCAGATGAAATTGTGCTCATGGGGAAGCGATCTAGCCAACCCCGGCCCGGGAATCAATGAAGGAATAGCGCTTTACTCGGGCTTTCTCCAAATACTCTCGAAGCACGTGCCGCCCGTTGCCAAAGTCTTGCGCTCAAAATGGGTTCGGCCCGCAAACGGAGGGACTTTGGATGAGGTAAAGACACGGTCCGAATCACTCTCAAGCCCCCAGGTCAAAAGAGCAAACTCATTGGCCTCACTCCAGTAACTTTCGATGTTCGTCGCCAACACGATCCGACCGCCCGGACGCACACTTTTTAGCAGCCGCCCGAAAAAGGGCATCCGCAGCCAGCGCTGATTGGCTTGCTTCTCTTTGGGATGCGGATTGGGGTAAAGAAGATAAACAGTATCGAACAGATCCTCAGGTGCCCACCGCGCCACCAGATCGATGGCATTCATGTGCAAGGGAATCAGGTTTTCAAGACCCATCCCCTTTTCTCGATGCGATCGAATGCGTCCCGCGAACTTTTTAAACTTGAGGGCCGTGTGCTCCACTGCGAGAAGCGCTCGCGAGGGCTCAGTCAATGCTCTCCGAATGGGATGAAATCCGACGCCACACCCAATCTCAAGATCGATGGCACCGAAGCGAGCTTGGAGTTCGCTCCAATCGATCGGGCAAACGACCGAGTCGTCACCTGCGCGAGCCAACGGATATCGAAAAGGACGAAGGCCCCGCTTAGGGCCCTCGATCGAGTCGAAATCGATCTCCGCGCTCACGAATGGATTCGTTGTTAATTCCATGATCCCGGCGCGGATAACTCGAACTCAACTCAACGACAAGTCAGGAGTTCAACCTTCGACCGAAAAATAGGGCCTGAGATCGAGGCGTATCAGCCGCTCATTCTCCGAGGCGTCCTTGCTGCGATAGAAAATGACAGCAAAGGTGGAGGTCTCTGCTTCGGAAAGGATCCGGTACTCCAGCACTTCTTCGAAAATCTTGAAGAACTTTCGGTCATCGATTTTCAGCCGCGGATCGCGGAAAAGGTCAGTGGGAACGTCCGCACACATGAAGGAGTAGATCGAATAATCTTTGGAGGACAAGATTCGATCCCAGTCGGGCTTTTCCTCGCGGAAAAAGCAGCGATAAACGTTGATTCCATAAGCGTACTCCGCCAACTCGACGGTCCCCAAACCTGCAAAACGAAGCGGGTTGAGCTCAATCGGGAGGATTCGGCCATCCGGCGTGCAACGCACTTCCAAGTGAAATGGAAAGCGCCGCAACTCGAACAGACTCCCAAAACGCTTCAAAAAGCCCGTCAGGGGCCCCTGGTACTTCCTGATCAAATCGCGATGCGTGAAGTAGCAGCGATCCGAAGTGTCTTCATCACTCGCAAACGGATGCTCCAGAATGTTCAGAATGACAGGTTCACCTGCGGAATTAAAATACCCGTCGATGGCTAACTCGACTCCCGAAATCCATTCTTCCAAGATGATGTTCTGAGACTCGACCACCGCCGAGGCGTAGTTTGATTGGTACTTAGAGAGCTCCGCTTTCAAGAAAGCGACTGCCTTTGGCCAATCCTGAGCGGCGGCCACACGGTAAACCCCGATGCTTGAAATACCCACCGAGGGCTTCATCACCAAGGGAAACTGAAGACTTGCCGTATCCATGTTGCTTAAGTCATCGAGGGCGACTTCCCGAAAGAAGAACTCTGGAAAAAGCCCCTGGATGGCGCGCCTAAAAGCCGCTTTATCTTTAAAGACCTGAGCTTTTCGAACCCGGTCATCATTGGGGAGCGCTTGATAGAGGTAGTTCAGGGCATTCTCGAAACTCGTCAGAATCGGCGCTTCCCCACCTGAGTCCATCGATGCCGCTGGGACAAGATTGAGTGCCGAACGCATGGGCACCGGGAATTCCTCAACCATGACCACAGGCTCACCGAGCTCAGCAAGGGTGCGCGCAAGATAGGGGGATATGGAGGGACGAGTGAGAATCATCATAAGTGGACCGGATATAGCTCAGATTGCGCCGGAGTACACCCCTGTCGTATCTCGTAAGAGACCTATCAGCGGTGCTGCTGATAGACCCAATCCCGCCACTCTAAAAGGTGACCAAAGCGGTCCTCGAGCTCCTCGCTCGTCCAACACTTCAAAACGGCAGGCCCCATTTTTTCCGCGATTCGCCGGTGAGGCCGGAGCCCACCCACTGCGACGGCGCCCAAAATATCGGCCATCGTGAATCCGCCTCCGATGAGGTATTTACCGCCCGCCCGCTCCAAAGCAGCACTCAGGCCCACGAAGGCCTGGAGCATCACCATGCCGTACTCGTAGGGCGACTTCCGCGTCGTATTGAACTCTTGTTGAATGTAGGCGGCCCCGACCCTCGACATAAAACGGAAAGGCCCACGGAACATCCCTGGAATGAAAGGCGGTAACGTCTGGGCTTGGGCGGCTGGATCTTTAAGGAGCCGCTCGATCATCAAGGCTCTCGAAGCATCGCTCACCAAGTCACAGAGGATGTTGTAATGCTTAATCTCAGGACCATGCTCGGACGGGATCAGCGTGCCTCCGAAACGCGCGTCCACGCGCTGGGAAATATCAAAGGAGTCCAAGATAATTTCGTCGCTTTCGATCAGGAGGGGCACCGTAATTTCCGACGGAGGAAGCCCGAGGCGAGCCGAAAGAACGGGCATTCCTAAGAGGATCGTGTGCTCGCGATATCGATAAGGAACGCGGTGATGATCCAAAACCCACTGCGCTTTTTCAGTCCAAGGGGACATTCCTATCCCAACAAGCTCAATCACCTTCTTTTTCTGGGGAACTGGGTTCATAGGGCCTAACTCTCCCGTTAAAAAGACCGGAGAGCAACCCCCTCGGTTCCGTTTGATCCTGGGACTCGAGATTGACCCTCCCGCACGATCACGCTAGACGCAAACCGAGCCTGAGCCCCTGGAACCCACTGCAACGGAACTATGAACGGACCCTCCATTCCAATCAGAAAATGCCAAAGCCGAATCGATGGACTGAAACAGTCTAGGGCTCGGCACGCCCTTTACCTTGGAATACTCACTGCGCTGCTCGGAACCCTCGGGGTGGGTGCAGCCCATGCAGCCCCCCAGAGTCACTTTGAGATCGTCGACCCGGCGAGCGACACTCCTACGGGAGCCGCTACGCGCTCGATTTCGGAGACGTTAGGCGTCGTTAATCAAATCCTCCGTGAAATCTTCGGAACCCAGTCAGAGGGCCCATGGCCTCGAGACTTGACCGATCAATCCTGGCAAAACAGCCCAGCGCCCTTTCTTCCCCGGCTCGAGGCCCTCCTTATTCGCATTCGGAGCTCAAGGTTCCAGCTCGCTCTCGAGGGGGCGAGTGACCTTCGCTGGGTTGGCAGCGAACTCTTTCTCACTGAGGCTCACGGCGCCATCGGCATCCAAATTGAGCTCATTGATCCTGCACGGACGGACCTTAAAATAGCGATTCGCCTTTCGCCCGCTTTTGTCGAAGTAGCTTGGATTGAAAATCGTTTAAAAAATCGAGAATCCGACCCAGATTTTTGGCTCTCAGCCCCTCGCTCTTCTGACTCTCCGACGGAAGCTATTCTCCTAGGCCCATCGCTCGGGTTTTTCTTTGAGAAGGTTTTCAACCGTTCTTTTCATGCCGGGATTCAAGTGGTGGTTCGCCCCACTTTTAACCTCCAAGATATCAAGAGCGGACTCTCTTTCGAAACGGCGGAAGCGATCTTCTTGAAGATTCCGCTCAAAGAGTTCGAAAAAAACTTAGGACTCGACGGGATGAGCTTTAACTCCGGAAAACTCGAGTTGGAAATCCGATTCTCGCACCTTCGTCGAAGCGAACAGATTCTCGATTTAATCGAACAAGCGTACAACCCTCAGGCAATGCTTTCGGCGGACTTTCTTAGAGACGTCTGGGAAGGTTCACTCATCTTGAACTGGAGACACTAAAGCCATGTTGCTCAAAAGCTTAAAAAAGGGACTCCTGCTCGTTTTGCTGCTGATCTTGTTTTCGGCACTCGGAAAGGCATTCTTCCAACAATTGCAGCACCAAAGCCGCGCCAAAGAAAATCGGTTGCGGGCCCGCCTCGTACGATTTGAACCTATTCCAGGTGGAAAACTTGCAGTCTGTAATCAAGACGAGAAAGTCGCTCTCGAACGCCTCCAAGTCCAAACCCGAGACGGTCGATGGATCGAATTCAAAGGGCTGAAGCCCCTTGCGCCCTCAGGCTGTGCTGAGCTTGAATTTACAGGGAACGAAATCATCGCCTTTCAAGCGAAATGGAGCAGTGAGGATGAATCCCGATGGGGAGATCGCCTCCCCTATTCCCCTCTCGGTCGCGTTAACGACTCAAAGGACTCAGAGGCGTCGACTCCGGCCGCGTCGCCTTCCAACGACGATGGGTCCAAAGCCAAATCTCAGGCTGGGCAATGATATCTGCTTCTAGGCGGCGCACATAGCGCTCCATCAATTCGCCTTCCGCTAGAGCGCGTGGCGATTCGGCGAGCATTTCGAACTGAACGCTATAGCGTCCCGGCCGCGGCCTCCGAACTTATAAATAGACGACGGGAAGATCATAAACCCGCCCCATCTTCTCGATCCCCTGAAAAAACGCTGTTTCCTGATTCAAAAAACGAGTCCAATACGAACCCGTTGGCGGGGCGCTCTGGTCGGCGATCAAAGCTAAAGCGAAGGGCTTCCGGTCAGAGGCATCCACTTTCAGCAGACGTCGAATTTTTCGAAGTGCCCCTCGCATGCGAATCAGCCGCATGCTCCAACGTCGCCGCATCGAATACATGAGTTCATCAAAGAACGGGTTAGAGAGCGGGTGATAAACTCCAAAAAACTGAAAAGGGGAATCTATCGCATACTTCGCGGACACCCACTCCCAATTCCCCAAATGACCATAAGCTAGAATGATATTTTTTCCACTGCTCAACGCAGGATTCTGAATATCCCACCCGTGAAATTGGATATGGCGACTGAGGTCTCGCTGCGTCCAAGAAAAAAGACGAAACGTCTCTAACAGAAGGTCACAGAAATAAGCTTCATTCGCCTGGGCCAGAGCTTCGATATCACTCGCAGTATGATCAGGAAAAGCGCGGCGCAGGTTTTCGCGAATGACGGTTCGACGGTACTTGAGCACCCGGAAGAGCAGCCAGTGCAGAACAGACGAGAGCCGGCCCCCCCAAGCGCTCGGAAGTCGAGAAAGACACAGAACCCACGGGAGGACTCCCCACTGGTACGCTCTTTTTTTTAATGATTTCGAGATACTCACGCGGCTTGAACCTAACCTAGATGAACACTGGAACCCACGAAGAAAGTGAAGAGTTTTGGAGGAGATTCAAGTTCTGTCAAGAAAGTGACGATCAGCCTCTCATGAGAAACCATCCCTCGTTGGCAAGCGTCCCCTCCCCCCTTTTAACAGCCTTTGCGGGCGCCATTCTGAGTGTCCTCGTCGCCACGGGCCCCCTCAGCCCATCTGCTTATAGCGGCGACCATGGCGCGGCACGCACTGATCTTTTAGCTGATACACAAAAAAAAGGGGCCATCACACGTCAGGTGATGGCCCCTTTTTCCATTAAACCGCGACTTATCGCTCCGAAGAATCAAGCGACGCCCAAAGACGCCCTTGCTCGACGGATGTAAGTGAATCCACACCGTGCGAATATTCAGTGACCGTATCGGACTGCTGCTTTTCTACCCCGCGC
>CANMSW010000018.1 GCA_947500275.1 Bacteriovoracaceae bacterium
AAGGTAAACCTTCGGGAGTCTGGTCATCACCACCAAGGATCCTCCAAAAAGTTTCCCCTGAGATCTTCATTTCCCTAAGGACGGAGTCTCGGGTTTCAGCAAGGAGCGCTGAATCACCCTCCGAGAGTTCCATGCTATTTCGCGAAAGCTTCGAGACTCCGAAGTAGGCCTTCGACACAGAATTGGTCGAGTCCGGTCCATCGCCATGAGCGGATGATAGGAGCAGTGCGAGGAGCATCACTCCAAACGAAAAGCTCCGAAATGAGAAGGTTCTTCTCGTTTCGGAGCCTCGTTTTTCTAAAATCGAAATCACAACTTTAGTTCAAACTCTTTACTGTCAACGACGGCGGGATATCTCTCACGGAAATGGCCATACCCACACCCGGCGCCTCATCTGCCTGAGGCTCGGAACGAGACGCCTGGCGCCGAGACGCCATCGTCACGAGGTGAGCTCTGAGTTCTTTAAACATCATGTGCTTGATGGTGTATTCTGACTCTTGAAGCACAACCTGGCGGGCCAGTTGGGCCTTCAAATTGATTACGATAGGAGCCTTCAAGTTCGCCGTCATTTGAGTTGGATCTTCAGGGATCGTCAACACGCTGAAAACTGCGCTCTGATTTACGTTATCCAACTTCAAATCCCGAAGCTCAGCAGCGGAAAGACGAGCCACATAATCGGGTTTGAAAACCTTAGGTTCGAGCAAGGGGAATGCTATCGATGCATCATCCAGGCTTTGAAGCCAAAGGATCAAGGTATCGTCGGCAGGATCCACCAAACAAAAACGGGTAAACTGAGGGAAGCCCAAGATGCCTGAAGGAATCCTGATTTCTTCGCTCTCACCCACCGTGATCTGCCCGAAACGTCCTGTTTGTACGATCACAACCACCTCGCTTCACCCGGAACGCTCCGGGGCAATTGGGGCCGCTTAATTCGGCACCCTCTCTAAGTCTCATTTTATAGGTCAAGTCCCACACCTTAGCCACTCCGCGGCGGCAAAAGAAAAGGAGGATCCCGCCTTAGGGCAGAAACCTCCTTGAGATTACCTTAAACCTGACAATCCGTTAAACCGATTTCTCAGTTTATCCCTTCAAAATCTTGGACACCTGGGCAATTCCTGCCGAAACCTTCACGGCTTCCTTATTCTGGTCCTGAATAGCCGAATAAACTTCTTCGCGGTGAATCTTAGTCTCTTTGGGCGCTTGGATCCCTAACCGGACCTGCTTGCCTTTTATTTGAACCACAACAATTTTGATGTGGTCGTCGATTGCGATGCTTTCGCCCAATTTCCGGGTCAAAACTAACATAAATTCTCCGTCTCTTCACTGAGGCGTGTATTCCGTTACGGGGCGATCTTTAGTCTAATGGCGACCCGCTTGCAATAAAAGTCTCGACATTTTGCGTGGTCTAAGCCCTTTTTAGTTCGGGCCTAGAGTTTCTTGGACGTAATCAACTACCTAAGGAAATCCAACAAGGTGGGCTGTACCAGTTTTTGGGAACTCGACAGTGAGCTTCTGAATACGGTTTCCTCGCGTGCGAGATCGCTAACGACCTGCGCCATGTCGGCATCTTCGATGGCGGAGCCCAAGGAGGCATTCGTGAGCGTGTGGCGCTCCAAGGCTCCCTGCGTCGTTTGAAGCCCCTGAATTCTTGATCCTACCTTCGCGCGGGCAGCAATCAGCTTCCCATGCAGAGAGTCGAAACGCTCCAAGGTGGTTCGTATCGCGTCGAGGTCGCCCGTAAGAAGGCCAATTCGGAGCGTTTGAATCTCGTCAAAAAGGTTGATGTTTTCGCCCGAGGGATCACCCGGAAGATTATAGGTCCGTTTCGAAGCGCCAGATGCAGGACCCCGCGACCGCTCGTCCTGGGTTTTGCCAGCCGCCTCCATCGATTCTCGATCCGCGATCGCACTTTGGGGATTCGTATTGAAGATCTCGATTCCCGGCACATTCATCGAAACAAAAACGTCCTTCGAGACCTCGGCCATGATCTGGCCATCGTCCCCCCGGTAACGGCCTTCATTACTAATCGGCGGCTGCCCCGTTCGGTAACCGCCGAAAAGGTACCGTTCCCCAATTCGGCGGTTCGCAGCAGCGACGGACTGGAGAAAAAGCTGGGTTACTTCTTCGGAAAGACCAAGCCGAGTATCTTCGTTGCTACTGGCTCCGCTCGACTGTCCTAGAGCGATCTCCTTTGCCCGCACCACGACATCGGCAAGCTCTCCCAATGCATGGTCACTATTGGAGAGATAGGTCTCGGTAAGCCGGATATTATTAAGAAATTGGTCGTTGTTCATCTTATCCGTCCTAATCTCCAGCACCTTGGCCGACCCAATCGGATCATCAGAAGGGGTGTTCAACTTCTTAAGCGTGGCGTTTTGATTCTGCAGGCCCTCGAGGCGTTCACGACTCTTGCGAACGCTATCTCGGAGCACCCCAAAGTTGGTATTATCGGTGACCCTCATGTCGCCACCCCGTCCATCATTCCATTAAAGTGGGTTACGAAGAATGAGGTCATCGCTTGAGCTCCAATATCGTCTTCAAACACTCATCGGCGACTTGGATTACTTTTGCAGAGGCGTCAAATGCGTGCTGAAACTGGAGAAGATTTGCTGTTTCTTCGTCGATAGAAACTCCCGACACCTGTTCCCGAATTTTTCCAAGCTGCGTCGCAATATCCCGCTGTTGCGTAAGAACCGATCGATTCCGTCCGTTTGCAACGCCAATATCACTGACGATCGAGTTGTAAAAATCATCGATCGTTGCTTTGCCATCGTTCAGCAATTTCTGTCCCTGGAGCCCGGAAATCGCGAGCGCAATCCGGTTATCGCCCGGTGAATCCGGCTCAAATGCCGTCGCAATGTAATTCACGTTCGACTTCACTTCGTCGGAGAGATCAATCAACTCGGCTGCACGGAAGGAACCCGAAATCGGCTTAAAAAAATGGGCGCCGGTCTCCCCATATCTATTGGTCCCTTGAGAGTGGATCGCATTCACAGAGGTCGTGAGGCCAAATGCCAATTGATCCAATCGATCCACCACGGTCGAGAGCATCTTGTCGCGAGTTTCTAGTAGAGCGCCCAGTTTGCCGCCACTCACTTGATGAGTTACGTTTCCTGCAGCAGATGCCTCGGTCTTCAGATCAAGGGCGTCTTCCATTTTTCCTTGGTTGTCAGCCGGACTGCGCTCAGTAGAAAATTTTGTATAAACGGGACCTGCGACCAGTGGGCCGACCCCTTTAATGTTAACGACGTATCCACCCTCGTTGTCTTTGTGCATTTGAAGATCGAGATAGCTTCCCATCTTCTTTAAAACAGCATCCCGTCGATCAAGTAGATCATTTGGAGCGCCACCCGCGATCGTGGCTGTTTTGATTCGAAGATTGAGGTCTTTCAGCTCCTCGGCATTCGAGTTGAGCTCGCGAACGTAGCCATCCACGCGTGAATCGATGTGCCTGCGAACTTCATCGACTTCGGTCCGCATGCGCTTGATGTCATTCACAAGCGCCTTAGTCGACTCTCGGACCGACTGCCGCACGGCCTCATTGTCTGGCTCGTTACCCAGTTTTCTAAACTCGTTAAAAAACTTAGTCATGAGTCGATTTAGGCCTTCGCCATTCAACTCATTAAAAATATCTTCCGTTTGACGAAGAAAAAGGTCTTTTTCTTCTGCGTGCGATAAATCACGCGCGCTATTTCGAATCTGCTTTTCAACGTATTCATCATTAATGCGTGAAACGCTTACTGATGAGACGCCTCGACCCACCTCGGTCCTCGAGCCAGGCCTTCCTCCGCTCTCGGCGGCAGTCTGCTCCACCCGTTGGCGACTGAAGCCCTCAGTGTTCGCATTGGCGATGTTATGACCAGACGTGGCGATAGCCGTCTTCGCGGCCGTCATCGCACTTCGTCCTGTCTGCATCACGTTAGGAAGACCCACGAATTAAGCCTCTCTGGAAAGAAACCGAGATTGTGCTCCGGCTGCGCTGCCCTGACCTTTGGCCCCCTGTGGGGTGTAAAGGGCCGATCGGGGTTCCACTTCCCCCATTAAATTCCTCTTCATTGAATCAAGGTGCTTCATAGAAGTTTCTACGAGCTGACGGTTTGATTCATTTTGTGCCTGAACTCGCTCGACGAGAACCCTAAGCGCATTTTGATTGGTGCGAAGCGCATCAGCCACTTTTGGATGCCGATTCTGAACCGTGACGATGATCTCGCTCAGAAAGAGCTCGATCGAAGGACGGCGCCAAAGTTGGCCAAGCTCAGCCACGTATCCCTGGCGATTGGATTCCAATCCCCGAACACTCTCGACTAGAGCCTGTTTCGCTAAGGCAGCTTCTTGAATCGCATTCCGGTCCGCGTTTACAAGTGCGGTCCGCTCGTTCCGGACCTGGTCCCAGAGCTGACGATGAAGTCCTAGAATTTTCTGTAAAGCTGAGACTATTTTTTGAAGCGTCTCTAGCTCACGATTTGAGTGGTTTTGCGAATCCATATCCGATCCTCCTGACCGGGTTTGTCCCCACGGTAAAGCCCGGGAGGATTCAGCAGCATTTCAACTCTAGATTCTGTCGTTCCATCCTGGACCAACACAAATCTCGCTCGCACTCTCGAAGACGTAGTCTTACAGCGTCCTAATACTGAGCGGTCAGACGACTCTCGGAACTTTAGGCTCCGCCCGTCTTCAAATGCTCATTCACCATTCGATCAGCAATCGCATTAGCATCTACTGAATAGGAGCCCGACTCAATTCGGCGTCGCAACTCTGCTACTTTTTCTTCGCGAACATCAGGGGTGGAAGCCGCAACTTCCTTCGCTTTCGAGAATTCCCGCGCCTTTGCAGAGATATTAGATTTGGCCGCTCCGGAAGAGGCTTCGGATTCTTGCGCCTTCTTTGTCTCCGCCGTTTTTCCCGTCTCTTGGGTGCGCTCCGATTTTTTCGCAGCACCCACATCGCCGGATTGAACTGACTGATTTCCGTAGGATCCAACCTTCATATGTACCTCCTGTACAAGACTAGCTCCGATTCACGAAGAATCTTTTTACTTCTCCGCTACCGGTTGATCGCTGGCCCTTGTTTGGCTACCAGTCGAATTTTGGGAGTATATCTCTGAAACTGCTACCGGACTCATCCTTGGGCCCGCTCCCTGGTTTCCAGTGTAACTGCGTGATTGAAGATAGGCAATGATCTGGTCCGACAGACCTACTCCGCCCGTCCTCGAAGCTTTCTGTGCAACCTCACTATCGAGCATGCTGCGATAAATTTCTGTCGCAGGTGACTCAGGATCTGCGCCGTCCTTTGGAACCGTTTGGCGCATGACTTTCAGGAGGTAGTCCAAAAACATGGCCTCCATGCCATCCGCGGCCTCGAGCACCTTGGGGTCTATGCGAGTCCGGTCAATGTTGGGGGCCATCTTGGACGGCCGCACGGTCTGCCCTTCTCTTGTCAGTTTTCTGTCGCTCGATAGTTCGTACGAAGGGGAGGGGTTAAGCTGCGATGCTGAGAGACTCACGCCCGCGCTCATTCCCCTCCCCCCGTACCGATGTCGTTCGTTCCTCTTCGCAGCAAAGAATGCGGCATCCTGCCGTTCGGGAATAATTTGCGATCATCAGAACCGTCGGGGCCTACCATCCTGGCGGGCTTATTCTTCGATCCTGTTTCCTGGATACGCATCCCGTTTCCTGCATCTATCCTGATGCTTCCTTGCTTGGCATCGAGCAACACGACACCCACCTTTAGATCCTGATTTATATCATGACTATATACAACATCCGAAACCTCAAGAATCGGACCGAAATCATCCAACAGGGCAAAATCTGTCCACTTGATCACATGATCTCCAGTTCTGCTTGCAGGGCGCCCGTTTCCTTCAGCGACTGGAAAATGGCGGTCAGGTCTTTGGGTTGAACTCCCAACGCATTCAATGCCTTAACTAGGTCTGAAACATTAGCGCCGGAATTCAGATCCATCACGCGTTGAGGGGCTTCTCCTTTTTTAACTGTGATCGAGAGATCGCCATGGGCTATTCCGACCGGTGAAATCATGACCTTTTCCCCCATGACAATCGTTCCGGTTCTTTCGTTCAGGACGACTTTAGCCTTGGAGTCGACATTCACCGGAATGTTCTCTAACTGCGCCATCAGCTCAACAGTTCGGTTCTCATAAGCAAAAGGTACGACCACGTCGACCGTCCCACTGTCTCTCGCGACTGCATATTTTCCTCCCAATTCCCGATCGATCATCGCTGCCAAGCGTGCGGCCGTAGTAAAATCAGGGTCATTGAGCGCAAGTCTGAAGTTTTTCTTTTGGGCAAAGTTGGTATCGACATCCTTCTCGATCGTGGCTCCGGACACTACGCGCGCAACCGTCGGGAAGTTCTTCGTCGTACCGTCAGCGACCGACCCGATGCTCGCGGGCCCTTGGGCTACCGCATAGACATTCTGATCCCCCGCCCTCAACGGCGTAACCAAGAGGACGCCACCCTCCAGAGATGAAGCGTCGCCAATCGAGCTCACGGTGATATCGATCTTATTCCCCACGCGAGCAAAGGGCGGCAATTTCGCGGTCACGATCACCGCCGCAGCGTTCTTCGACTTTACCGAGTTCCCCTGGACATCGAGCCCAAGCTTACCGAAGAGTCTCGAGAGCGATTGACCGGTCACATCCGCACTCGAATCCCCGGTTCCCTTCAGTCCAACAACAATGCCATAGCCGATGAGAATATTTTCGCGAACTCCTTTAACCGCTGCAATGTCCTTCAATCTGGCCGGCCGGGCCAGGACATGACGGGGCAACAAGGCCGTCACGAGAAGGGCCGTGAGGGCGGACGCGCCGGCTAGAAGCCTAGGATGATTAATCCAGAATTTCTTCGATTCGATATTCATAAAGTTTTCCTGATTGGATTTGATCATCTTCCGTTATGTCCGCTCCCTTGGCGATCGCAGTAAAGTTGATCAGCTTGGATCGTCCGATTCGGTAGGCGATTCTTCGGGTTCCGCGAATGCGATAGTTCCCGTTCGGATAACGTTCAACGATCTCAGCCATAATCGGGTCACCCGCCTTGATGTCGACCGATTTCAAAATATTTATATCAGCCAAGGTTGCCTCAGGAACGACCACGGGAGTTCTCGCCGTGGGCTCTGCGGTTGCCGGGGTTCGCTCTGGCGCCGACGCGGTCTGGGCAATCTGATCGGTGGGCTTCGCATTCTCCTCAGGCAGCCCCATTGCAGCACGTCGCAATCGCTCTTGGGCTAGTGTCAGTTCCTGCTCCCGCTCCTGCGAACTCAGGTTGCGCATCAGCTCGCGTCCTATATCCTTGAGGAGCGGCTCTTCCACGCCGACGCTCACGAGGTCGCCAACACCACGGATCTTGTTCTTGGTAAAATAGTAGTTGGTTTGACCATCCGAAGCCCAAAGGGAGCCCTCATTCAAATTGGCGTCATCGACAAAGTCCGCGCGCGTGGCGCGTGTTCCGTTTCGATATTTGCGACGTATTTGGGGAGGTCGATCGCCGTCTGTAGAACTAAAACGGGACTCCCCCTCGCTTGCGCTTTCTTCGCCGGTCTCTCGAGCCATCGATGCAGGCGAGCGATCAATATGACCCACACTGTAGTCCGCCGAGCCTGAGTCCTCTTCTTCGCCCAACTCGTTTTCAGACAAGAGGCCGCGCTCACTGAAGCGGCCTCCGGCGGTTGGGGCTTCCTCAAATTGGCTGTCGTCGAGATCTCGCCTCAAGCCTCCCATTAAACTCGAGCACGCCGTCAGCGTGATGAGCGATAAGAGGCTTAGAAATTGAATTGAACGGTTCATAGCCGCACCTCAAGAACGCCATCATTTCGGAGGGTTCCCACCACTTCTCGCTTCTGCTTCTCTGTTAAAGCGCGGAGGCGGGAGCCCTTTAGACCATTTTCGGTCGCCTCTGCTCGAGTGCTGAGCACGATGTCACCTAAAACAACCTCAACTTGAAGGTGATCGCCGCGGCGAACATCGGGGAGCTTCTGAACAGCCGTCGTAAGAACGGGCTGTCCTTCGAGTAATGTCTGTCGAGACTCGAGGCCGCTGATTGTGATGTTCGTACCAAGAATGAGGCCCCGATTAACGCGATTTGCTGCGGTCGAAACATCGACGTCTCGGGTATCGAAATCTTGCGGGTCAAGCGGCTGCCCCGGGACAATTCTTCTTCTCGGGATATAGCTGCTTTTCATCGCCGAGTAACCGACTCGTCCCTGGATCCCCTTAAAACCAACCGATGCGAAGCCGTTCTGCTGGTCGGTGATGACTTGGACCTCGACGGGGCGATCGGTTGCTAGCTCTTCAGCGATTCGCTGCGGCTCCTCCCATTGAATCGCACCTTGAAGCTTGATCTGAGTCCCGGGCCAGCGGTCCGCAAGTGCAGCAGTGACCCAGCACTCAAGTGTTCCGCACTCCGGTTTCGCAGTTTCGGCGGCAGACAGAGAATTAGACGCATGCCCCGCCAGCGCGGGGCCAGTCACGACGAAGAAGAACAATAGGCTGAGGATTCTAAGTTGATGAGTCATTCGTATTTACACTCACTGCTTGATGGCATTGACGGCGCCCCACATTTGGTCTGCGACGCCCATAATTTTACTGTTCATCTCGAAGGCTCGCTGTGTGGAGATCATTTCAACCATCGACGAGGGTACGTTGACGTTGGATGTTTCGATGGCATTTTGGAGGATCGATCCCAGACCATTCTCGCCCGGAATTCCCTGCAACGGAGCCCCGCTCCCCGATGATGGCCGATAGAGGCCGTTTCCCGAGGCCATCAATCCTTGCTCATTTTGAAATGTGACCAACTGGATCTGCCCTAATATCGCTTCACCATTTCCGGGTAGCGTCGCCTTGACCTCACCCGCTGGCGAAACCGTGATCCCCGTAGCATTCGGCGGCACCTGGATCTGTGGAAGCAAGAGGCCCCCCTCGCTCGTCGTGACCCGACCCTGGGGGTCTAGGTGGAATGCGCCGGTTCGCGTGTAAGCGACTTCTCCGTTCGCCTGTTGAATCGGGAAGAAACCCTTACCCTCGATCATTAAATCGTAAGGGTGGTACGTCATTTTGGCGGGACCCTGTTCGAAAACTTTATAGTTCGCGCCCACGCGAACGCCGGACCCCTTTTGAATTCCCACTGGCGACTGGGAGGCGGCTCCCGTCGGGCCACCCGGCTCAGTCACGGTCTCGTACATGAGGTCCTTGAACTCTGTGCGCGAACGTTTGTAGCCATCGGTATTCACGTTGGCCAAATCGTTCGATATACGCTCGATATTAGCTTGCTGGGCTTCCATTCCTGTCGCAGCAGTCGAGAGCGTTCGAATCATCTTAGAGTTTTCCTATGTCATTTGATTCGCGACCCATCATATCACTCCAGGTGCGAATAGCTTTCATGTCCTGTTCGAACATACGGTTCGACTGGATCATGCGGTTCATTTCTTCGATGGGGTTCACGTTCGACTTTTCGAGCATCCCCTGGTGAATTCTGAGCTGATTTGCCACCAGGGGCGTTTCATTCGGGTCCTTGTTCTCATAAAGCGCTTGGCCCACCTTGCGGACGCCAAGGCCTTTTTCGAACTGGACGGCGCTGAGTTTGCCCACCGCATCGCGACCGACGAAAATTTCGCCTTCCTCAGTAATCGTCAGCGTTCCCCCGTCCCGTGGGATGACGATGAACCGCGCAGAAACCTCCGGATTATCAGCCTGCCCAGCCGCGACTCCTCCTTGAGTCTGTAGCCTTCCTTGGCCCGGCTGGACGGTTGATGCGGCTGACTGCGCGGCGGCCAGCCCTCCGGGTTGAGCGGCCAACACGGGGTATCCCTCTGAAGTCACTAAGCGGCCATCCATGGCCAACTTGAGGCTTCCTTGCCTCGTATAGCGAACTCCAGAAGGCGTGCTGACCTCCAGAAACCCTTTTCCATCTAATGCGATATCAAGAGGGGCTTGGGTTGAAACAAGCGCACCCTGTTCATGATTGATATAGGTCCCATCAGTGATCACGAACGATTGGTCGCGCCCATCGATGGGATTGAAATCTTTGTCTTGAATCGGTTTCCTGGGAATTTCACCTGGCGTGTTTTCGCGCTCGCGGGACGCGAGGTATTCTCTGAATACGGCTGCTTCTTTTTTGAACGCTGGGGTATCGGCGTTCGCCAAGTTGTTGGCGACCGAATCGATGGCGTT
This sequence comes from Bacteriovoracaceae bacterium, assembly GCA_947500275.1. Classification (GTDB taxonomy): domain Bacteria; phylum Bdellovibrionota; class UBA1018; order UBA1018; family UBA1018; genus CANMSW01. The sequence goes on from CANMSW010000018.1 coordinate 10,183, forward strand.
TTGTTGAGCCACCGCTCCCGATACTGCAGTCCACATTCCCGATGCCACGGAAGTCCCTCTCCTGAATTGCCCGGGAGCTTCCTGCCCCCGTGGAGAAGAAGACAGCAATCGGCGTGCCCACTGAGGAACTTGAGGGAAAAAAACTCCCACTGGGGGGCCCGCACCCCAAAATGCTGGATATCACGGGTAAAAAGTTCCCTCCGACCTTCGCGGCTTCATTCACCTCAGGAATTCCTGATTAGAATCCACTCGGAATTTTTCGCCCTACTGGGGACACTTTCTGCCGGCTTTGGGCAGGATGTGCCGAGTGGGTTCCGTTGACCAAAGCCGCACTTTTAGAGGCCAATCAAAGGGCAACTCAGAACCAATCCCCGACTTTACAGCCACCTGGGGGTCCGGTACATCCTGTCGTTATGGATAACAAATCCCTGAAAAGGACTTCTCTCTTTGAAGAGCACTGCAAGCTTTCCGGCCGAATGGTCGACTTTGGGGGTTGGGAGCTCCCAGTTCAATACTCCGGAGTCATGGAAGAGCACCGCGCCTGCCGCGAAGCGGCGGGTTTATTCGACGTAAGCCACATGGGCGAAGTCCATGTCGAAGGGGCCGGTGCAGAGGCCTATTTGAACTTCTTGGTTTCCAATCATGTGGCGAAACTGAACGATCTCCAGGCTCAGTACACGGTGATGTGTAATCGCGCGGGCGGCATCGTTGACGATCTTGTCATTTATCGCCGGGCTCGGGACCGATTTTTGGTAGTCGTTAATGCTTCCAACACGGACAAAGATTTTTCCTGGATGCAGGAGATAGCGACGGAGTTTCGGGCGACGAATCCTTCGCTTCCTTTCACGATCACGAATCAGAGCGCCGAGTACACGCAGATCGCCATTCAAGGGCCCAAGGCGGCTGCCATCCTTCAATCCTTGACTGCGACGCCCCTCTCCCCGATCAAGACTTACTGGTTTGCGGAAGGTTACGTACTTGGCTCAATTCCTGCCATTTTGGCGCGAACCGGTTACACGGGCGAAGACGGCTTTGAAGTCTACGTGCCTTGGGCGAAAGGTCCAGAGGTGTGGCGCGCGCTTTACGAGGCGGGTGTACCTTTTGGGCTGAAACCCTGCGGCCTCGGCGCACGAGACACTTTACGCCTCGAAATGAAATACCCACTCTACGGAAATGAGTTATCCGACACGACCAACCCACTTGAGGCAGGCCTAGGCTGGGTAGTGAAAATGGACAAAGGGAACTTCGTCGGACGTGAGCAAATCGAAGCCGCGAAGTCATCGGGATTGAAGCGGACCTTGGTCGGACTGAAAGTCCTCGACCGTGGCATTCCAAGGCAAGGTTACGCGGTTTGGTCACCGGACGGATCGGAACGGATCGGCGAACTCACGAGTGGAACGCAGTCGCCTTCGACCGGACTTCCCGTTGGCATTGCTTACGTCGCAAACGCTTTCGCCAAAGTGGGTAGCCTCGTTTCAGTAGAAATTCGGGGCCAGAAATTGCGAGCCGAGATTATTCCAACTCCCTTTTATAAAAGACCTTATTAAACACAAACGTAAAGGACCTGAGAAAATATGAGTTTCCCAAACGATTTGAAATACACCAAAGACCATGAGTGGGCCCGTATCGATGGAAATGTGGTCACCGTCGGCATTACCGACCACGCCCAAAGCGCTCTAGGTGATATTGTTTTTGTCGATCTCCCGAAGGAAGGCCGCACCCTCAACACGGGAGAAACTTTCGGAGTAGTAGAAAGCATTAAGGCGGTTTCTGATCTTTATTCGCCCGTGGCTGGCCGAGTAGTATCGGTTAACAACGACCTGCCTTCTGACCCGGCTGTTGTAAATCGCGAGCCTTACTCGACCGCGTGGATGGTGAAGATCGAAATGAGTAACGTCAGTGAGCTTTCCACTATGATGGATGCATCGGCCTATCAGGCTTATGTCGACTCCCTGAAATAACCCCTGAGAATATCAAAAAAAAGGCCCAGCGACATTCGTCGTTGGGCCTTTTTTTGATGCTCGATTATCCTTAAGCGTCAGTCAGGGGCGCGCACGAACAGAACAGATTCCGATCGCCGTACACGTTGTCGACCCTAGACACCGACGGCCAGAATTTAGATTCCCTTACCCATTCTAGGGGAAAGGCCGCTTTTTCACGGCTATAGGGTCGATCCCATTCCGTTCGAGTTACTTGGGCGGCGGTGTGAGGTGCGAGCTTGAGCGGGTTACGCATGCGATCCATCTTCCCGTCGGCGATTTCATCGATCTCTTTCCGAATGGAAATCATCGCATCGCAAAAACGATCGAGCTCTTCCTTCGACTCGCTCTCCGTGGGCTCGATCATGACTGTTCCCGCTACTGGCCATGAAACAGTCGGCGCGTGGAATCCGTAATCCATCAGGCGTTTCGCCACGTCTTCTACCTCTACGCCACACGCCTTGAAGGAGCGCAGGTCAAGGATGCACTCATGGGCCACTCGAGCATGCTTTCCGCGATAAAGAACCGGATAATGGGCTTCAAGCCGCTTGGCCATGTAGTTTGCATTCAAGATAGCCACTTCGGTCGCCCTTTTCAGGCCCTGAGCTCCCATCATCCGGATATAGGCATACGAGATTGGAAGAATGCTTGGGCTCCCTAGTGGGGCTGCCGAGACGGGCCCGATTTGATTCGAATTTCCCTGCGTTAACGAGGGGTGTCCAGGAAGATGGGGCACCAAATGGCTCGCAACGCAAATTGGACCCATTCCTGGGCCACCGCCGCCATGAGGAATACAAAACGTTTTATGTAAATTGAGGTGGCACACATCTGCACCGATATCGCCGGGCCGGCAAAGCCCAACCTGTGCGTTCATGTTGGCGCCGTCCATATAAACCTGACCCCCATGCTGATGCACCACTTCGCAGGCTTCGCGAATCGTCTCCTCAAACACCCCATGGGTAGAAGGATAGGTCACCATCAATGCTGAAAGCCGGAGAGAGTTCTCCGCGGCCTTCGCACGCAGATCGGCCATATCAATATTTCCTTGCTCGTCAGTCCGAACGCCAACGACCAGCATACCCGCCATAATCGCGCTTGCGGGATTCGTTCCGTGAGCAGAGGTAGGAATCAGGCAGACGTTCCTTTGGGGTTGCCCCTTGGACTCGTGAAACTTCTTGATCACGAGTAAGCCTGCGTACTCCCCCTGGGAGCCAGCATTCGGCTGCAGCGATACCCCAGCAAACCCAGTGATCTCGCTCAACCACGCCTCAAGTTCGGATGAAAGCTGCTTGTATCCCGTCGTCTGAGATTCTGGAGCAAAAGGATGAAGTGCACCAAACTCCGGCCAGGTGATCGGAAGCATTTCGGCTGCCGCATTCAGCTTCATCGTGCATGAACCCAGTGGAATCATCGAGTGGACAAGAGAAAGGTCTTTTTGTCGAAGCCTGTTGATGTACCTCATCATTTCCGACTCAGATCGGTAACGATTAAAGATCGGATGGGTCAGATAAGCCGATTTACGCTCAAATCCACCAAGAGCCTGTGGCGCTACCCACTTCAAGACTGACGTAGGCTTTCCTAAAGTTGCCGCGAAAACCGAAACGAGCTCCTGAAGGTCCAACGCCGATGTCGACTCATCCAACGAGACTCCGACCCGCTCGAATCCGCCCACAGCGCCGAAGTAGCGAAGGTTGAAGTTTGCCTTTTCGAGCGCCACTCTCATTTTCTTAGATACGTCGGAAGCTAACTGAATCGTTAGCGTGTCAAAATAACAGCCGGTCTCGACCGTAATCCCTAAAGCATGAAGCGCCGCTGCGAGCGTTGCCGTAAGACCCCGGATGCGCGTCGCAATCGCCTTAATACCCTCTGCGCCGTGATATACAGCATACATCGACGCGATTACGGCGAGTAAAACCTGTGCAGTACAGATATTGCTCGTCGCCTTATCCCGACGAATATGTTGCTCACGAGTTTGCAGTGCCAATCGAATTGCCGGATTCCCCTCTGAATCCTTCGACAGTCCGACAATTCTACCCGGCATTAAACGCTTATAAGCATCTCGCGTGGCAAGATAAGCAGCATGAGGGCCGCCGAATCCCATCGGAACCCCGAATCGCTGGGTCGACCCGATCGCGATATCTGCTCCAAATTCTGCTGGCGACTTGAGCAGCGCCAGCGAAAGTATATCGGCCGCGACTAGGGCGAGACCGTCCGCCGCATGAACGTCCGCAAAAAACTGGGTATAATCAATCACCTCTCCGTCAGTCGCCGGATATTGAACGACGGCCCCCAAGAGAGGGCCCTTCGACTTGAAGGTGGCGTGGTCCCCAATTACCACAGGAAGTGAGAGCGCTTCAGCACGGGTCTTGATCACTGCGATTGTCTGAGGGTGGCAGCGATCAGAAACGAAAAAGACTCGCTCTTGCTCATCTTTCTCGCGGCCTTTGATTGCCAAGCACATGGCCATCGCCTCCGCTGCGGCCGTCCCTTCGTCGAGAAGCGACGCGTTCGCAATCTCGAGGCCCGTGAGGTCAATCACCATAGTTTGAAAGTTGAGAAGCGCCTCCAAGCGCCCTTGAGCTATCTCGGCTTGGTAGGGGGTGTATTGGGTATACCAGCCTGGGTTTTCGAGAATATTCCTAAGAATGACGGGCGGCGTGACAGTGCCCGAATAACCCATCCCGATCATGCTTCGCTTGACTTGATTTTTCAGCGCCACTTCTCGAATAGCCGCCAATGCCTCTACTTCGGACTCTCCCTCCGGCGGGAGGCCCTTGAGCTCGAGCGGGCGGAGGAAACGAATCGCGCTCGGGATGGTCTCCTCGACAAGCTGTTCCATCGACTCGCATCCAAGCTCTTTCAACATGGCCCGGACGTCATGATTGCGAGGACCGATGTGCCTATTTTCGAAGCGATCAGTGAAGGCAGCTAATGGATTTCTGTTCTGTTCGGACATCTTTCTTCCTCTTTCCCGCGACCGGAGGCGTCTGCGCTCAGCTCAGATGATCCGAGCAAGGGTGCGCGAACCTCGATCAAAAAAGAATTCGTGTTTGCCCTAAGGGATACCTGAACGGGGACCTCATCTCCAGTGGGACTTTGCTGAATTACAAACACAACCGAAGGTCTTGTGTGAAGTTCACATTCGGGGTAGTTGGGCCCTTCTAAGAAACTTCGGGTCCCCACTTCATGCTGCCGAATGAACCTCGAAACGAGGCCCAACCCAAGCCGCCCCCACCGCCTCAATGGGCACCTCCTGAGGAGCTGGCTCGTGTTTTTAATACGGCCCTGGTTTCAAGTCGGGTTGGCGCTCCTCGGGATCATTCGCAAGAGCTGTTTGCCCTCATGGAAACCCCGGCCTTCAAGGCGCTCATGGATGCCTGTCGGGCTCTTGCTCGCAATCAAGGTATTTCGGAACGTGAGGCCGCCGAGGAGTTAATCCTCGTTTTTAGGAAATCTGACACACTTTGGGCCGACTATGTTTTTCAACAGGGTGTTGACCGCCTGAAAATCCCCAAATAGGCCTCTCGAGTGGTCTGAGGTTTTCTTTACGATTTAGTTTCTCAGCACAAAATCCCAGTAGATTTCGACTAGGCCGTGCTCGTCGATGAGTCCTTTCGGTGGATTAGGAAATGGGCCTGCGTCGTTGAAGGCAGCAAGAGCCGCCGCATCGAGATCCATGACCCCAGACTCCTCCACTAGACGGACACGAACTACTTTGCCGCCCGAATTCAGAGTAACCCAGGTCCGGGTTTTCCATTCCTGGTCGCTCGCGATCCGGCGACCCTTTCGGTAAAACCTCTCTAGGCTCTCGCGGAGACTCGCACTCCAAGCGACATCAAGGCGCGATCGAATGCGCTGAAAATAAGAGAAGAATACGTACTCTCTTGTATTGAGCGCGGTTCGCTCAGACTCAGAAACACCCTTGATATACTCCTTGGGGACGTCTGCCCCCGCTCCGTCCGAGGTCCAGGTGGGCCGATCTGCACTCTTACTCGTCTTGCTGATCAGAACACCTTGCTCATTCAGTTCGGTCTGAAACAGCGGAACTCCGAGCCGACTCAAAACCTGAGCTTTCGCCTTGGCGCCTTGAGGACTGGCAGGGGCCGCCGCTGTTTTGGGTTGAGCTTTCTTGCCGCCCACCACGGAATTAGAATCCTTGACGACTGTTTCGCGAAGGACCTGCTGATTTCGTTCGCCAAGATAGGCTTTTTCAGGAGCCGAGTCCGTTTGTTTTCCGATCTCGGTCTGAACCACTCGTTGAGAACGCGCAGGG
>CANMSW010000019.1 GCA_947500275.1 Bacteriovoracaceae bacterium
GTGAAGAGTAAGAACCGCGTGATCGTCACCGCTCTTCGCGAAATCGCAGCAGGCAAAGTAAAGCCTGTCATGCGCAATCCGAACGACGATGATATGCCTCCGATGCCGAACTAAGGCGTCAATACCCCCTCCTCCATTGGGAGTGGGCCAAAACGTTTAAAAAAAGGCCTGTATCGCACACTCATGGCGACAGGCCTTTTTCTATTGGGCCACGCTTATCCCCGGGCTGCCCCCTCGCCCACCGTCAAAAAACTACCTCTCGAATCCAAAATCGAATCTGCCGATAGGCTTCTGTGGGATTGGATCGACACCTTCGAAATGAACGCAAAATGCGGTGGAGTCTGCAATTCGCGGCTCTAGTCGCAGCGGCGTGTCTTGCGTCACCCTTTGCGCTCGCGAGCTCGAGGGTCGGGACCCGCTTTTGTCTGATCGAGAACCTCGAAAAGGCCACGAAAAAAGACAGACCGGCCATTGAATCCACGCTTTCATTGCCGGGAGAGCGAAATCCAGCTCTCTTGCCTAGCGTCTCTTCGGATGCCACTCTACCCGTTCCCGATCGTATTCCCACTCGAGTGACCAGGGCTCGCCCCTGTTGCGCTCCGATCGAAACCAGCGGTCTTCGAACACCAGCGTGGTCGGGCAGTCCCTTCAATGACCCTTACGTCACCCGATTTCGGCCCAATGACAATTACGGCCCTGTGACGTCTGGATTCTCGATGACGGCTCCGCGGACTTTGGGAGTTCAAAGGGATTTCTCGTCCATGCGATTCATGATGCCCTCCCCAACCCTGGCCGACTCGACTCAACTTGCCGAGGCACTCAGAATTCCTAATGCCCAGGTCGCCGACCGGGTGACTTTGGCCGGCGAGGGTGGATTCTCGACTGCCTATTTCGTTCATCCCCCTCCCCCGCCTGAACTGAGGACGGAATGGGCCGAAGAAGCGCTTTTACGGAACGATCCCACGCTCGAGGAAACCCTCCGAAAACAATGGGCCGCTCGGAACTCGCAAGAGGTCGTCAAGGTGCGCCGAAGCGGGAAACACACTGCAGACTCCATGGCTTTAGGCATTCTGAGGGATGTCGCGGTTGAAACAGTCGCAAGCCAACTTGCAGACAGTTCGAGTTTCTTTGGTGCACCCCTCGTGCGAGTGGCACGCTGGCGATCATCTGAACAAGAAATTTTACAAGGAGTCATCCGCCAAGAGGTCATGTCAGGTCCGCGTGTGCTCGAACTCGAGGCGGCAGCCCACACCGTCATCAGCCGAAAAAGAGGTACTTTTGGCGGAAACATGGCTGATTTTGAACGCGCACGGACCCTCTTAGCTGAAGCGGGATTGACGGCTGAGCAAGCGATGGAAAGGATCAACGCACTTGAAGAGTTTTACCGACGGAGCCACGAACCTGTCATCGCCTACCTCGAACGGAATGATTTGGGCGGCCTGATGAACCGCACCGGAGCCGGCACGTTTGAACGGATCGGGTTGGACTACAACCACGGAAGAAACGTGGCATGGTCGCCTACTGAGCGCCGGTTCGTCATCTTTGACTGGTAAAGTTTAAATCCCGCTACGGACTTGGCCACAGGGCAATCAAGGCATCCTCAGGATCCATTGATCCCTCCGCGACAGCCCGTAAAACCGTCAAGCGAGCATCTCGAACACTCATCTCAGGAGTTACTTGTGGCCCCACAGATACCACCTGAGCCTCTTCGATTGTCGATCGGGAAGGTTCAACCGAAGCCGGGGCCACGGGGCCGTTCGCTCCTCCGCGCATCATGATGCCCATCAGTTTATCGCGAAACCCGGCGGGCAACGTGCGCTCGAACTCTTCCATTTCCTTCTGAACGTTAAAACCGCCCATCATGTTATGCATCAAAGTCTGCATGCGGCTGAGCTGTTCGGGAGGAAGCTCACGAACTAAAACCGAAAGCTCCATCAAGGTTTTTGGATCCATTTTCGATGGGTCAAAACCAAACGCGTTAGGAAACATAATTTAACGGCTCCGCTTTTTCTTCGAAGTTTGCCTGACTTTTTTCTTCGCCTTCCGGGAGACCGGAGTCACTCTGGCGCGCTCCGTCTTCGGGTCGCTCTCAAGAGCCAAGTCAAAGATATCGTCGACCTGAGAAACATAGTGAATCGTCATTCCGTCGAGCGCGTATTTTGGAACGTCGGCCACATCTTTCTCGTTCAGTTTGGGTAAAATGACTATGTTAATGCCCGCACGTTTGGCGGCGAGTATTTTCTCTTTGATGCCACCGACAGGAAGCACTTTTCCAATGAGTGAGAGTTCACCCGTCATCGCCAAGCCTTGCCGCGCTTTGCGTCCCGTCAGGAGGGAGTAGAGCGTGGTGGCCATCGTCACGCCGGCCGAAGGACCATCCTTCGGAATCGCACCGGCGGGGATGTGAAGATGCAGGTCCTTCGACTTCAAGAACTCGGCGTCTATTTTTCCTTCTCGAGAGAGGCGCCCTTTCACATAGGTCCAAGCAATCTGAGCGCTATCCGTCATCACTTCACCCATCTGACCGGTCAGCTTGAGTCCGCCCGTTCCTAGAGTCTGCGTCGCTTCAATGAAGAGGATATCCCCCCCCATCGAAGTCCACGCGAGTCCGACGAGAACGCCGGGAGCCGTGATTCTTTCAGCTGCCTCATTAAAGAACCGTTTAGGCCCGAGCCAATCCGACAAACTCTCCGCCTTAACCACCAAGGGACGGTGTGGCTCCAGCCGTGTACGCGCGCCGCGAGATCTACCAGCCACCTCGCCCCGCACTGGCTCGGCCGGGAAACTCTGTCCTTTGACGATTTCTGCCGCAGCCTTTCTGCAGATTCGAGCGATGAGTTGCTGAAGAGTCCGCAGGCCTGGCTCGCGAGCGTAGTCGCTCATCATTAAGCGTAACGCCTTTTTCTCAATTCGCAGTTGAGATGACTTCAAGCCATGATCCTTCAGGGCCCTCGGAACAACATATCGATTCGCTATATTCTCTTTTTCTTCGAGTGTATATCCAGGCAACTCGATCAACTCCATCCGGTCCAACAGCGGTCCTGGAATCGTAGCCAGGGAGTTAGCGGTCGCGATGAAAAGAACCTTTGAGAGGTCAAAGGGCTGGTCCAAATAATGATCAAGAAATGAAGAGTTCTGCTCGGGATCTAATACCTCAAGGAGCGCGCTGGCCGGATCCCCTTGGAAACTCACGCCCAGCTTGTCGATCTCGTCGAGCATCAAGATCGCGTTCTTACTGCCCGCGCGCTTCAATCCCTGTATCACTTTACCCGGCATCGCACCGACATAGGTCCTTCGATGACCCTTGATTTCGGCCTCATCCCGCATGCCACCCAAAGAGAAGCGAAAGAAATTACGTCCCATCGTCTTCGCGATCGACTTGCCAATCGACGTTTTCCCAACACCCGGAGGGCCGACTAAACAAAGAATCGAACCCTTCGGGTCCTGTTTCAATTTTCGGACAGCGAGGAACTCGATGATGCGTTCTTTCACTTTTTCTAAGCCATAGTGCTCATCATCGAGAATGCTCTGAGCGTGGCGCAGATCTAAATTGTCCTCGGTCTCTTTACTCCATGGCAAACTGCACATCGTCTCGAGCCAATTCCGAGAGATATTGTGTTCAGGCGATTGCTCCGAAATGGACTCAAATTTATCCAGCTCCTCGAGCGCGGCCTTTTTCACATCCGTTGGCATCCCTGCGGCTTCAATCCGATCTCGGAATGTCCGGGCCGTTTTCTCTTTTCCATCCTCCTCAAATCCAAGTTCGCGCTTGATCGACTTGAGTTGTTCCTTCAGGAAAAACTCCCGCTGCATCTTATTGATCTTCGTGTTGACCTCGTCATTGATCTTGCGCTGAACATCCGCAACATCTTGCTCCTTCCGGAGGTACACGAGCAACTTTTCGAAGCGGGCACGAACGGAAAGCGTCTCGAGAAACTCTTGCGCTTCAATCTTTGGAAGGGAGAGCGCAAAGGCCACGAGGTCCGCCACCGTCCCAGGCGACGGCGCATTGATCATCGCCATCCGCATTTCTTCAGTGAAAAACGGATTTACTTCCGCCAGCTTCTTCACGTGGCTGATCGCAGAACGCGTCAGCGCGTCCATCTCGGTCGACTTTTCACTGATATCTTCGAGATAGTCCGTCTCGACGACGATCGTCGGAGAATCCGAGAGCACACGCTTCATGCGAAAGCGTTTCATACTGTGGACTAAGAGATTGATCGAGCCGTCAGGCATCTTGAGGCGCTTGAGAATCTTAACCAAAACGCCAACCTGATAAAGGTCTTCAGGTTTCGTGTTCGCATTCACTTCCTGGTCACCGCGAGTGAGGAGAAGGCCCAAAAAGCGCTGACGATTGATCGCCTCCTCAACCGTCGCCACATGACGAGGAATGGAAACCATCAGAGGTGCCATCAACGTCGGGAAAACGATCGAGTTCTGAATCGGTAAGATGAACAAGTTCGGGGGGAGCATTTGATCCGGAAGGACCAAACCTCCGGGTCGCTCCGCCTCGGCCGAAGGAGGCGCAGGGAGTTCTCGTGTTTCCGGGCGCCCCGAATCAGGCGATTCAGGGGATTCGGGGGGTGTAGCCGGTTTTTTTAAGTCAGTGCGGGAAGAGCCCATAAGTACTGCTTACTATGGTCCGGGACACCCGCTTGGCAAGGCACGCCGCCTCACGTCCTTGAGAGATTATTGCCCCAAGGGTCGTGCTGACGCTGAAAGCAAAGCCTGACCAATTTGCTCCAGGAGCTCTGCTGGCCGTGATGAATCGATCTCACCTACTGCCGCATAGCCCGTCGAAACTCCGTAATCGTCGAGCTCCTCAACTTCCTCGAGGGTCCGAACTTCCACTTCAGCCCCCCCGAGAGCCCGCTTCACTAAGAAGCTGTGCTTCACTCGCACTTGGAGCGGCTGCTGCTTGGGAATCGAGTTCACTGTGTAAGTCTTGTACTTGTCACGGGACTGAGAATAGGCCCAGTCCAGCTCCAAGGCCCGCTCACGCAATCCGGACCACTCGGACGGGGTCACTTGCTTTGGGTCACGCTCGAGGACCTTTTTCTTCTCAACGACTTTCTCAAGAGCGCCCCAGACGTCCTTCATGTCGTATTCAAAGGATCGAGCCGTCTTATTCACTGCGTATTCGCGGCGCGAGTATTGGGGTCCAGCGCAGGCCGACAGAACAAAAGCAACGATCACGGCAATCCAAGAAAAACGAAGACGCATCGGAGTGACTCCTCAAGTTAGATGTTCAATTGAGCGATTAGAGGTGCTGATCATTTCCGGCAGCGGCCGTCGGGGTTTTCTTCCTGGCCTTCGCGTCACGGACATCAAGAATGATTCGCGTTGGCGAACTCAACTCAAAAACCTCGACGGCAGCGTCAGATTTTAGATTGAGGGCAAAAGTCCAGACTTCGGGCTCCACCTTTGGAAGGAGGTCCACTTTCGAGATGAGCTGACTTTTCCGGAAAGAGGAAATCACCTTTTGAGCTTCAAATCTCAATTCAGGGGCTCCCCAAATGCTCAGCACGACCCTCTTTTCATCCGGGGTGATAGCGGCCTGAAAAAAGGGCGGGCGCGGGATGGCAGCTGGCTCACCGTTCAAACTTCCTTCAAGATCGATGACCACGCGCTCGTAGTCACCATTACTGGCCCGGCGAATATCGCGAATGATACAGTTACCAATCGCTCGATCTCCACCCACCACCACTCCGTCCTTCAAGTAGGCCTGAGTCTTCTTTCCATCTGCCACTTTCAAAGCGTCCGGAGTGAGTCCCGCAAACCCAGTGGACCCTTGAACAGCGAGGCCTAATCCGAACATCCCACCCAAAAAGAGGACCCTCCCCAAAAGGGGCGACGGCAGGCGTTGAATCGAGGGGACAAACGACTGAGTTGCGCGGAACAGATTCATCGGGGGTTAGCCTTCTCTCTGAAAAATGAAGTACTCTTTAACTATCCTCCCGAGTTTCAACTCAATCAAGGACCAGCTGGGTGGCGCGAGGAAAAGACTTTTTCAGGAGCTAGGCAAAAAAAAACGGACGACCCAATCGGATCGCCCGTCTCGAACCAGCATTTCTGCCAGATTCAAATTACTTGGTGCTCTCCCAGCCTTTTTTCGCTGCATCTTTTGGGAAGAGCGACTTGAAGAGGGCGCGGCGGCAGTATTCGTTCACAGAGATACCTTCTTTCGAAGAGATCTTCTTGAGCTCGGTGTGCATGACTGGGGTCACGCGAACGAGGAAAATGCCGTTCGATGGGTTCTTTTTAGACGACTTGGCAACTTTTGTGGATTTCGACATGGGGAGCCGGCTACCATGATATCGCATTAAACGACAACCTTGTTTTTACCAAAATATTGATATGCTCGATATTTTTAATCTTGAAATACCCCTCTCGACCACCCCAAAAGCTTGCTCAAACGCCTCCTAAGGTCTAAAAAAAGAGCCCGTTTATAATGGTTTTTCAAACTTTTAGCTCGGAGACCCCCTATGTCGCCTTCGGCCCCCTCTCATGACCTTTCGACGACGAAAAAAAATCTTTCGCGGACATCTTTTCGTCCTTTACAGGGACACCGGGCCTTAGTGACCGGGGCTTCCAGTGGAATAGGGGAACAATATGCCCGACAGCTCGCGGCACTAGGGAGTGACCTGGTCCTGGCCGCTAGAAGAGTGGACCGCCTGGAAAAATTGGCCCTTGAACTCGAAAAGACCCACGGCATTCGTGCGGTAGCGGTGGCGACAGACCTAGGACGGCCAGGAGAGGGGGCTCGTCTGGCCAAGGCGGTCTGCCTCCCCGATCAGCCTGTCACTCTGTTGGTGAACAACGCCGGGATTGGTCCCTACGCTCCGTTCTTGGAAACCGATGTCGAGAAACACCTCTCGACCATTCAACTCAATGTGACCGCCCTCACGGAGCTCACTCACCACGTAGCGACCCATATGCGCTCGCACGGCCGCCCCAGCTATATCTCGAATGTCGCGTCGATCGCCGCATATCAAGCCACCCCCAACTTTGCGGTTTATGGCGGCACAAAGCACTATGTCCGACTTTTCTCTGAGGTCATTCGCAACGAGCTTCAAAACACGAACATCTCCGTCAGTTGCCTTTGCCCCGGCGGCACCTACACCGAGTTCCTTGAAAAGGCCGGCCAACAACTCAAAGCCAGCGGTCACGCAGCGATGATGCCTGCCGCGGAAGTTGCTCGGCAGGGAATTCTAGGCATGCTGAGAAACCGCGCAGTCGTGGTCCCCGGACTTTTAAATAAAATCGCCTGCTTCCTACCTCGCCTTGTACCGACCGGATTTGGCATCGCTGTGGCTGGCATAGCCATGCGCCGGTCGGTTTCCCAAGTCAAAGCCCAACCCTAAACGCCCAAGGATCAAACCATGGACTGGAAAATCTTCACTGCAACGTTCGGAACCATTTTTCTTGCTGAATTGGGCGACAAGACCCAGTTCGCAGCGATCGCGGCCTCGGCGCAGTCCAAATCCACGATCGAGATCCTTGCTGCTGTTGTGCTCGCCTTAGCTTTAGCCGGGGCCCTGGGCGTACTCGCCGGGCGAGTGTTGGCTCAATTTCTTGATCCCTCGATCATGAAATGGGTCTCAGGAATTCTATTCATTGCGATGGGGATCTGGATTTTAGTCGGAAAGTCAGGCGCCGACCTCGGCTGATCCGCAACCCGACTAGCGCGAACGCGAGAGGCATAAACGATCCCAGCGCTGCAAATACAGAGTCAGCCGTCGAGCGCTGAGCCGTTCCGCGTTGTCCCCCCCTCGAGGCTTGCGCGGCCGGGGCACACCCCCCTCCCGCCGATGCTTCGGTCGAGCGGCGCTGCGGCTTCGACTTGGGAGACGCGTAACGCGCAAACCCCTCGGTCATCGAACAGCGGGCATCATCCGTCAGCTCGGCACTCAACGCTGGAGCTTTCAAAGTACGCGTCACCGAGAGGACAAAGAACGGCTCGGCGTCGATCGCATCGGGACCACCTGGAACCTTGAAGGAGTCGACGTAAGATCCACGGACGCGGACAAAATACTGGGCCCCCGGATTGAGGCCCGAAGCACGCAGCTCACCATCGAAATTTTCATATCCCGAGTCTCCGCTGTACACGGGGTTTCTGATCGAAACACCGGCCCCTTGGACCACATTCCCCGAAGAATCGAGGAGCGCGAGGATGGGTTTGACCGGCGAGAACAACGAATACCCTAAAGCGTGGACCCGAATTGCTCCATCAGCGCCGGGCATCCCGACGCGATAAATCCGCTCATCACCCCAGTCGAGTCGATCCAAAAAGCCAAAACCCGCGACCAGATCGGCTCCGGACGGGTGAACAACCCCTCCTGACGACCGGGTTGCTTCAGCGCGCTCTTCGCAACCGACTTCGAGAGTACCGACTCTCGTCTTTTTCCCAGCCGAGACTGATATTAATTGAAGATCGTGCTCCGACCCTGGCTCCATCGCGGCAGTGCGAACGAAGTCCGTCCTCCCTGCCGAGCACACTTTCGAATTCACTTCTGAGTAGAATTCGGGAAGCGCTTCGGCCCCGCCCAAGAAAGGCTCAATCACCAGAAAGTAACTACCTGGCTCGAGAGCGTCGAAACGGAATTCACCCTCTTTTCCCGTTAAAACAGAAGCGAGCGCCACACCCCGCTGGGACGATACGGCTGTGACTTGCGCACCAAAGATGGCTTTCCCATTTGGGCCCACAACAGTTCCGGAGAGACTCCCCCGCTTCTTCGCATCCGAGGAAAGCGGATAAAGGGCACGAATGGCGAGCTGATCATCACATCCGAGCTTGGCTTGTTCGGGTGATTCAAGAAACAGCATCGTGGATTGCAACCCCCCCGAATGGGAGAGTCCCAGTGCGTGACCGAGCTCATGGGTCAAAACATTCTCGATATAAACCAACTGAGTTCCCGAGTAGATGGTGCTCGGTCGACCGTTACCGTAGCCCGTTGTATCAGTCGCGTCCGTCGTAAAACTCGCTTGAAGGTCATTCAATACGATATCGGTCTCGAGAATTTCACCTGTTCTCGTATCGAACCAAACTTGAGTCATCCCTAAGACGTTAGCAGGAAGGACAGAGTCACGGGGTGCAGCCGACGCAAAATGGATGCTCGAAATTCCATCGAAATCACTATCAGTGTCGTAGGCTTCACCGTCGGTTCCCTGCCAGTAATCAAAGTCCAAAACCCCGCCCGACGCGCGCTCCCAGCGCTGCAGCCCGCGCACAACCGCGGCCTGCACGTCCGTCGAAGACAGCCCACTTCGGTTTTTAGAGTTTCCTACGAGTTCCATACGAAAAGACGAAGCGGTTGAACTTCGATCCCAGACGACCGGAAGCCCATCGCTCGTTCGGGTAGAAACCCACGCAAAAGCGGATTGATAGAACAGGGAATGGGCCATCGAGCCGAAAAGAATCGACAAGACGAAAACACCCGCGCCACCCAATGATGACGAACGAAAAGACTTTGAAAGTGACGGGAAAAACATCCCCCGCGCCTCCCCTGCGCTCTACCCCGGCCGCATCATGCACCGAAGGGGTAATTCTTCGCGACGAGAATTCCTAAGTCCCGCCCTTTTTCCTCGTTCTGAACAAATTAGCCTCTTCTCGCGAAGCGCAAAATTCCGATCAGAACAAGAATCAAAACGGCAACTAAAACTCCCGCCGCGAAGATTCCCGTGGAAGACATTGAGACTTTCCGGTCCCTCTCTCCCTCAGGAACATCCACCGAAGTAGAGTCCTGCGAAGTGAGTGGATGAGGAGCTTGATTACCGTCTCCAGTTCGTGCTCCGCCGGAGGCCTTGATGTCCTCCACGGTTTGAGAGTTAAGCAATGAAGATGCCGAACCTGAAGACGAACCTTGGCCCCCTGAATTCGCAGGGTTTTTTTCATTCGACGGAGATGGAGCCCCTCCGCTGCCTCCTTGGCGCTCAATGAGTGAACGAAGAGATTGCACGGTCCAGGGCTTTTTGCCCGAGCCACCGGGGCCACTCCGGCCCCGACTCGCCTCGGCAGGGCCACCGGGCTCGCCCGATAAGTCGTCATCGTGAACCACTTCACCAGCCGTTGCGGTTTCACCCATCGTTATCGCGGGTCCAGCGAGCCGCTCTTCGCCCGAATTCTCTTCCCGAACAATCAGCTTCGAGAGCATGAGGCCTCGCAAGTCGTATGCTCCATCCGGCTGGGCGCGGTCGGTCGCAAAAACGACCACTTCTTCACCCTGGGAGAAGTGGGCTGCCCCCGGAATTTTCATCCCGATCCCATCCTTTTCCCCCCCGATCTCGCGCACCATGAGGCGGGTCCGTCCACTCCAGCCCGAAGGCGCCTTCAACAGCGTGATGGGTTGGAGTTCAATATAAGTATATAGCCGCCGCGCGCCACTCGAGCTCGTCGCCCATTCGACATACTGCGAGGCAACACGACCTCGAACGATGACCGGGGCATCCCGGACGGTGTCTTCAAAGGGAACCGCTTGAAACGAAGTCGCGAGGAGGCTCGAGCTATTCAGTGTGCCGTACAACAATCCCAATCCGAGGGAACAACTGAAAACCGAAAGCCGAATCAAAAACCTTCCAACCTGAGGTGAACTTGCTGCCATACTCCAAGTGTACCGCTTGCCCACTCCGAAAGGCATCTTCTCAAGTCAGATTCTTTTTCGTCGCCCGACCGCATTTTATCGGAGACATTTTATGGCAGATGGTTGAGTGGACGAACGAGAATCTATCCATTCAGCATGAACCGATAACCTTAAAGGCGCCGAGCTCGCTCATCATGAAATCGACCGGAACACAGACTAAAACAGCGTCCGCCAGCACCTCGGAACGGTCCCGAGGGGTACAGAAGTTCATTCCGCGCCCGATTCAACTCAAAGTTCAGCAGAGCCTGGTGTCGCTTCTCCTTTTCTCCGCACTCATGAGTGGCGTTTTCGGAGTGATCCGAGGCGGCATCCATTTGGCGGAATTGCGCCCGGATCAGGTCACGCTCGAAGAACTCCCTGCCGCCTTGATGCTCTCCCTGATGAGGGTTCTCGCCTCCTATGCGGCGTCCCTCGTCTTTTCGTTTATTTTAGGGCTCTTGGCAGCACGGACCCGATGGGGAGAACGCTTGATCATCCCCGTGCTCGATATTCTGCAGTCGGTCCCAGTCGTAGGATTTTTCCCGGCTGCGATCTCCTTTTTCATCGGCGTATTTCACGGGCATCGTTTTGGGGTCGAACTCGCAGCGATCTTCCTGATTTTCACGAGCCAAGCTTGGAATATGGCTTTTGCCGTCTACGAAGCGACAAAGACCATCCCGCAGGACAACTTCGATGCCGTCGCAAGTTTCGGTGTGCGCGGGAGTCAAAGGTTTTGGAACCTTTACGCTCCAGCTTGTGTGCCACGTCTCGTTTATAACAGCATCCTGTCTTGGTCGAACGGCTGGTACTTCCTGGTCGCTTGCGAGATTATTGCCATTGGAAATATCCGATATCACTTACCGGGGATTGGGAGCTTCCTCGCACTGGCGGCTGAGCAAGATCAGGCGCGTCTGGTTGTTTGGGGGCTCGTCGCGCTCGCGACCCTTGTCCTGGGAGTCGATGCGCTGGTATGGCGCCCACTTTCCGCATGGGCGGAGAGATTCCGGCAGGATTATTCAACGACCCCCGACGCCGAGAACGCAGCGTGGAACCTGCCCTCAAACTTGGTACTTCAACTCTATCGAAAGCTCCGGCCTGCCCGCCGGATTGTTTGGAGAATGATTCGAGTTCTTTTCTTCCCCCTCACTTGGCTGGGTCGAGAAATTCTCGCCCCTCTGGTCTGGGACCTGCCGTACTCGATTGCAAAGGGAGTCGCTTCCGAGCTTCAAACTCAGTTCGAATCCCCTATTTCGAGACGATGGAGAGCGACATGGAGGCACTCGGCCTGGCTTTCGCGAACGACGTTTTGGATCGTGGGGCTTCTCATGGGACTCACCTGCGGCTGGTTACTCGTCCGCTGGCTGGGTGGCCCTTGGCCCAAGATGGCCCCCCAAATCCCAATGGCTATCCTCATCTCAACGGGGCGTCTCGTCGTTGCGCTCGTCCTCTCGCTCGTTTGGATTCTTCCGGTCGTTCTCTTGACCTGGAATAAACCCCGAATCCGAAGAACGCTCACAACGCTGGCCCAAGTCGGCGCAAGCCTACCCGCTATCGCCCTGTTTCCATTGATTATTTTAATTCTTGTTCGACGATTCGGTGGAGGGATGGAAGTCGCCAGCATTCTTCTGCTCCTGACCGGAATGCAGTGGTACATCCTCTTCAACGGGCTCAGTGGCACGTCCATCATCCCCGGAGACCTCACCGAGGCGGCCCGGGCCCTTGGGTTGTCCCGGGTTCAAACTTGGAAGAAACTCGTCCTTCCCTCGATCCGCCCGGCCCTCATCACGGGGATGATCACTGCGTGGGGTGGGGGCTGGAACGCCCTGGTGGTCTCTGAGTACGTCTCTTATAAGGAGCAAGTCCTCACCGTAAATGGGATCGGCTCCCTTTTGAACCAGGCCGTATATCAATTAGGCGATGGCAGGGCGATTGGCCTTTGCCTGGGCGCTATGGTGGCTTGGATTCTCTTAATCAACTCCTTGATCTGGAGGCCGCTCTACCAATCGGCTGCAGATCGGTATAAGTTCGACGCCTAAACCAGGAATCAGAAATGCCAAACGGCCCAACCCTCTTTCAATTTGAGCACGTGACCCAGAAGTTCACCCTCCCGCAAGGGGATGTGACTGTTTTGCGTGATATTCACTTTGAGGCCAAAGAGGGGGAGTTTATTGCGATCGTTGGCCCTTCCGGAGCCGGAAAAAGCACGATGCTACGACTCATTAACGGCCTTTTAAAGCCCACCGAGGGCCGGATCCTCTATAAAGGGCAACCTTTGAAGGATATCAATCTGGAGGCCGCAATGGTTTTCCAGAATTTCGCGCTCCTCCCTTGGCTCACGGTCGCCCAAAACGTTGAACTGGGGCTTGAGGCGCGGGGCGTTGAGCCCCATGCGAGACGAAAAAAAGCAGCTTTTTATATCGATAAAGTAGGTCTAGACGGGTACGAAGAAGCGTATCCGAGAGAACTATCGGGCGGAATGAAGCAGCGTGTGGGCTTAGCCCGCGCACTGGCCGTCGAGCCTGAAGTTCTTTTAATGGATGAACCGTTCTCTGCCTTGGATGCCCTTACCTCGATCAACCTTCGAGATGAGCTCATCGACATCTGGAGCGATCGTGATATTCCGGTGAATACCGTAGTCATGGTCACCCATATGATCGAAGAGGCGATCGAGTTGGCGGACCGGGTGCTCGTTTTGTCGAGCCGCCCGGGACATATCGCCGGGGATCTCAAGATTGAACTTCCTCGCCCGCGTGACAAGCGGGATCGGCAGTTCACAGAGTATGTAGACAGGATCTTCTCGTTGATTGCTTGATGGATCGGTCAAGCCCTGAGGAAAAGGGGCCCCGAAACAGCGTGAGACTGGCAATCGATTTATAACGAGAGATCCGGACTGAGAAAGGCAGTCTGAAAATTTGGTATGGACCACCCTGACGGGGCGAATTCGAATTCAAACACTTCGGGAGCTCAACCTCCCGCATCGACAGCAGAGGCTCATGGCCTCCCGCAAATTGGAATCAGTGAGATTCTCGGGCTTGTAGAGCTCTTGAAATCCAAAGGCGGACGCGAGGATATCTATAAACTCGCAGCAGAACTCAAAATGGAGTTCGGTGATACGCTCACGGTCATTCGTGGCGCAGAACTCTTAGGTCTCGTGCATACCCCTGGCGGTGATGTCGTGATCGAAGCGCTCGGCGAAAAGGTGAGCCGCTCACGCATCAATGACCGAAAAAAAATCATCTGTGAACAGCTGAAAAAAATCAGCCTTTTCCAATCCGTAACGCACTTCCTCCATGACATGGACGAGCAGCGCGCGACTCGGGATCAGCTCTTGGAAAAGCTCGCAGAACTTCTTCCCAACGAAAATGCCGAGCAAACTTTCCAAACTGTTGTCAATTGGGGCCGATATGCCGAGCTCTTTGGATACAACGGTGACAGTGAAAGCTTCTACCTCGATACCGAATCTGGAAAATAGTTCATGACCACCCTGGCTTCTTTACGGAGAAGCTGGGGGCTGAAGTCCGAAGTCCGAGAACACAGGCGCCTCTGAGCTGAGCAGGGTCACACCGCCGCCTGCAGTTTCCTGTATCGCGAAGACACTGGCCGATGCCGTAGTTCCTGAAAAATAGAACTTTCCATCCGAACTGGGACGCCAAGCCACGAATTGATATGTCCCACCCGCAATCCACTCCGCTTCGGTGATCGATGACGGGGTCGAGTCCGTCAGCACGACCAGCCCCGAAGTCTCGTCGGAATGCGTGACATTCAAAAACACCTGAGAACCAGCCGTTTTACCCCCGGCGACCGTATCGATACCGACCGTCGAAAGGGCGCTCTTCACCGCTACACCGCTCAAAGTGAACTGCAGCAATCGAGTCGACTCTGCTACCGATGGCACGGTCGTCGCGTAAGTACCGAGGATATAAGATGCGTTCTCGGTCGAGAAGACTTGTACCGCCGTACAAGCCTCCAACTCTCCACTTCCAGAAAATGCTGCGGGAGTGAACACACCCGTATCTCCTCCAGGGAGAGTAACGGAGGGCGAACTCACGGCGAAGGCACCGGTTAGACTATCCCGGGTTGCTTTCTTTAAAGTGAGGCTCCCCACCTCTCCCGTATACCAATAGAAATTCCCAGAGTCGGTATCGGAGCCGACCGACAAACAATAACCCGACTCGACTGCGAGTGAAGAAACTGTGCCCCCAGCCTGAACCACACGCATTGTGGGCGTCGACTCGAGAACCCCCGAATAAAGGACATCGCTCTCGGAATTAAGAACAAACTCGCCAAGCGAAGAGTAGACCGGTTCAATCTCAAGGACCGTGGACTCCGTTTCCACAGTCCCCGATTCATCCGCCACTGCGGCCACAGGAATCCCCACAGAGGCCAGGGCCGCCCGATGCTCGTCCGTCCAATAACCACCGAAATACAAGCCAGTCCCAGCGGAATTCACGAGAAGTGGGCGAGGAAGCGCATCATTCGAGCCCAGCTGAAGGGTGAAATCGACACAGAAAAACTTTCCGTCCTCTTTCCGAATGACGACCAAGTTACACGCCGCACCGGGATCGGCACTGTTGGAATAAAGACCACTGACTTCGGCTATATACGCGTTGGGAGTCTCATAAAAGCCAGTCAGGCTCACGTCTTCCGCTCCCGAAGCCGCCAGGGGAACGGGAACGAAACTCACGGCAGTTGGGCTTGAGGACACGATCGCATAGAGCCCCGCCGGGTAGAGCTCGGTGGCATGATCAGCATCAACTCTCCCAAGCCCAACTAAGCTATCGAGCGCAGCCGTAACTTCATCGGGGAGTGCGGTGGCCACCTCCGGGTAGGACGAACTAAAACTATCGAGAGCGGAATCAGGAATAAAGGCGCAGCCACTTTGAAAAGTAAGCGCGAGCAGGGGGCAAAAAAGAGCAACACCCCCTGAACCCGAGGATGAGCGCGAACGACAGAATCGAAAAACAGTCTGTGCACGCATAAAACTCAATTTAATCCTCACTCAAGATTGTACTCTCACCTATCGCAACGAAGGAACGGGTCATATTCGAAGCAGGGGTCATTGGCGACACAGGGCCCCTTCCTTCACTTTAATCGAGATTGACTCCAAGAAACTCGGCAAAGATTGCCGTGCGACCTCAGTGCCCCAGCTCAAGGCGAATCACTTGCTCTCGCAATGCCGCGATGAGCTCGTCGCTGTGCTGACGGCCGCGGGTCTCTAAGGTCAAGGCCACTTCCGTGAGATCAATGGTGGTCGATGGCTCGTTCCGATCGTGAATCGCCTGCAGAACATTCCCGCCTTTTCTCGCGATGAGTTCCGTGAGCCGAGCAAGAGAGCCTGGGCGATCACTCAGGAGGACATTCACCCGCAGACGACGTCCACTTCGCGTGAGACCCCGGTCGATAATTCGGGACAGGACATTGACGTCGATATTTCCGCCACTGATGACGAGTACGACTTTTTTTCCTTTTATATCACCCCGAAGTTGCTCAAGAACGGCAAGTGGGACTGCAGCGGCTCCTTCCGCAACGACTTTTGCCTTCTCCAGCAGAGTCAGCACGGACTCGGCGATCACATCGTCTTCCGCCTCAAGCATTCCGTGAATCGTATGAGCAAGGATTTCGCGCATCGGCTCTTTGGCTTTGAGAACTGCAATCCCGTCCGCAAAGGTCGTGGCCTTCTCAAGAGAGATCGCTTTTCCTTCGCGATAAGAACGCACCATCGAAGGCGCGCCTGACGACTGGCATCCAAAGATACGCGTCTTCGGTTTCATTTCATGAAAAAC
>CANMSW010000020.1 GCA_947500275.1 Bacteriovoracaceae bacterium
AGCAAGTGAATGTGAACCTCGATACCGCACCGATCGGTTGGTACTGATATATGGGTGATATTCTATTGAAGACTCTGGTTCCAGGTCCGAAGTCGCAAGCGCTGATGAAGCGAAGGGCTCAAGCGGTAGCGCGCGGACCTTTTCATGCGACCCCGGTTTTTATCGAGCAGGCGCAAGGAGCGCTGATTCAGGATGTGGACGGAAATACCTTCGTCGATCTTGCGGCAGGCCTCGGGGTAGTGAATGTGGGGCACTGTCCCCCGAGCGTAGTTTCCGCTATTCAGCTCCAAGTAGCGCGCTTTCTGCATGCAGGGTTCAATGTCACGCCCTATGAAGGCTATGTTGAGCTTTCGGAGAGATTGAATCGAATCGTCCCCGGTGCCTGGGAAAAGAAAACCCTGCTCGTCAATAGCGGCGCAGAGGCTGTCGAGAACGCGATCAAGATTGCCCGGGCCTATACTAAGCGATCTTCCGTTGTTTGCTTCGATCATGCATACCACGGACGTACTTATATGGCGATGTCGCTGACAGCGAAAGCGAAGCCTTATAAGTCAGGATTCGCGCCGTTTAACTCGGATGTGTATCGAGCTCCCTATCCTTACGCCTACCGGTGGCCAACGACCAACGAACCCGAGCAAGTTTCGCGCGAGTGTTTTGCTAAGTTTTGCGAGTTGATTCAGACCCAAGTTGGCGCTGAGAATGTGGCCGCAGTGATCATCGAGCCCGTACTCGGAGAGGGAGGCTTCGTCCCTGCTCCGCCTTCGTTTCTGCAAGCATTACGGAGCTACTGTTCTGAACACGGAATGGTTCTGATCTTTGATGAAGTACAAACCGGATTCGGACGCACGGGCGCATTCTTCGCCTCTCAGCGATTAGGAGTTACGCCTGATTTGATGACTCTTGCTAAAGGTTTGGGGGATGGCCTACCGATTGCCGCGGTGACTGGACGGGCCGATATGATGGACGCTCCGGGTGAGGGTGGTATTGGCGGTACTTTTGGCGGTAACCCGCTCGCCTGCGCGGGGGCGCTCGCCGTAGCGGATTTGTTTGAGCACGGGAGCGTTGCATCCCATTCCCAGGTGATAGAGACGGTTCTGGAAGGACGGCTCGCCGAGTGGTTCAAACGGTATCCGGTCATTGGTGATGTGCGCGGGCTTGGGCCGATGCGCGGGGTGGAGTTCGTGAAGGATCGCTTCACGCGTGAGCCATCAAAGGAGGCGGTTCAGAAAATCCTGAAACACTCTTACGAAAATGGAGTGATTTGTCTGGGTGCGGGGACTTTCGGAAATGTGCTTCGTTTTCTCGTTCCTTTAGTGATTTCAGAGTCTCAGCTCAACGAGGCATTAGATGTGGTTGAACGGGGAATTCAAATTTTATGAGATTATCGCCCGCTTTCATATCATTTGGAATTCTCCTTGGCGGAGTCAATTCAGAAGCGTTTGATCGTGCGAGTGCCCCCGGTCGGATGGCTGCTCTCTATGACCGGATCGTATCGGAGTGCCTTCTTGAGTCGCGGCCCTATACCCCTGTCTTTTTGAGTCTCGATTCTATGAATCAGACCTCGGCTACAATGACCGCACTGATGGTCAGTACTGGGCTACAAGAGGGTTACGTCGATCGGCATGCGTCACCGAGGTATGCGAGTGGTGCGACGCGTGAAATCTTGGAAGAGCTAAGGTCGCGAGTGGTGGCCTATTCAGATCGACGCGGCCTGGACCCCTTCCAGCGTGCATGCGTTGCTCAGTGTGTGGGATATCAGTGGTTCCGCGATACGCCCGAGAACGGGGAATCCCGGGGGAATATAGAGACCGGCGACGGGAATTGCCGTCACTCGACTTATTTGGCGAGTTATTTCGACGAAGCGCTCGGGGTAAAAGCGAGTGTTGTTGATAATGGGATCAAGCAAATGGCGGAAGGTATTGGACATACTTATTCTTTAGTTGAGCTCGAAGGACGACGCTTCGCCATGAACAATAATTTAGGTTCGGATAGTCAGGCGAATTTTTGCTCATTTAGATTTTCACGCGCTTGGGAATCTCACCGGGAGTGTTCAGGGTTCTCAGGTGCGAATGTGAAGCACTTCAGGGGATACGCGAAGGCTTGGAATCGAGACGCACTGCCCGAGACCGGCGCCCCGGTCCCTTTTACCGGCAGCGCTCGTAGTTGCGGGGATCAGGTGACGTTCGAAAATCAGCGGAGTTCAGGGGTGCTCTCCCGCCCCGCGCTTTCTGAAGGGGGGGCGAGTCCATTTGCGCCGAGCGGAGCGTCGCCCCGAAATTCAAGCGAGTCCCCTCGTTAAAAGCTCATGGCGGAAAGCCGAAGCTGAGTTTAACAGCCTGGTATTCCGAGTGAACGGTTCCGTCTTTCGCTCGAATGATGAGTTCGGGCTCCATCCAGGTTTTCGCGCGAATTTTTTCCGGTAAATCGATCGAGCGCATCATTGCAGAGACGGCCAGGAGTGGGGGTTCGCCCTCGCGTAAGGCAATCGGGCGTTGACGAATGATCGAGAGGCCGGCTGCTCTGGCCCCTTCAATAACGCGCTGGTTTTGCTCAGGCGGGTTCATCGGGAAAACGCACGCGAAGAGCCCTCCCGGTTCCATGTGTCGAACCGCGGTCGAGCAGTAATCGGCGACGGTCCCACGCAGTTCGAATCGGCATGCCACTTTTTGGGGATGCTCGGCGGTGATCCCGCTCCCGAGCGGAAAGTAAGGTGGGCTCCCGAGTACGAGGTCAAAGGTCTCATCGGAAGTGAGAACGTCAGGCGAGCGGAAGTCTCCTTCTCGGATTTGGTAGCGAGGAAGGAGCTCGTTGTACTCAGCCGACTTACGTGCGAGCCGGACACTTTCGGATTGGGCTTCGACCGTGACGAAGCGGGCCTGCGGGAGGCGCCAGGCCGCAGTCATTCCGACTGAGCCAATGCCGCTGCCTAAATCCAGAACGGTACGAGCGAGTGGTGCCCAGGACGTTCCGTACCAAGCGGCCAAGAGGTCGTCCGTTGAGAATCGATGCCCGTCTCGAAGTTGGAAAATTCGGAAATGGCCACTGAGCGCGTCCAGGGTTTCGCCGGGGCCTGGTTCGCGAAGGTGTTCGGGCGGATTCACTTTCGGGCCTGGGATGGTCCAGCCTTTAAACTGCTTGGGTTCGGTACTCATGGAGTCAACTTAGCTGAGCGGCGAGTCATAAACCAGGGGGCTCGGCAGGGGATGATGCGTTATGAGTCCTTCTTTTAGGGTGACTTATTGCGTCGAGCACGGGAGTGGACTTGAGGCTAATTCCACCTTGACCCAGTCCTCGGGCTCCGCGACACATTAGCTCTTCAATGTCTGTTCAGGATGAATCTCCATCAACCGGGGAGGCTACACGCTCCTCTCCACCGCCTTTCGTGCACTTGCACTTGCACACGCAGTTCTCACTGCTGCAGGGAGCAATTCACACGGAGGATTTGTTTGCCCGGGTGAAAGAGCTTGGGATGAGTGCGGTCGCCATTACCGACACGAACAATCTTTTTGGTGGAATCGACTTCTACCTCAAGGCCAAGGACGCAGGCATTAAAGCCATTTTAGGCTGTGAGGTCTTGTTTGCGCCGCAGGGGCGATTTGCGGCGCTCGCGCCGACAACGACTGCGGCGGTAGGTGGTGTTCGCGAAGCGAATATGGGGCCGCGATTCCATCATCTGGGACTGCTCTGCAAAGACTACAAAGGATATCAGAACCTTTGTCAGATTTTAACTCGTGCTTACACCGAGGCACCACCTCATCAAAAAGGTCAACCGTCCGGTCCTCGTGCCTTCGTGGACCGCGAGCTCCTTGATAAATATGGAGATGGGCTCGTGGTATTGAGCGGTAATCTTCGCGGCGAGCTGTCCTGGAAAATTATATCTGGGGATGAAGATGGCGCTCTGGAGAGCGTGAAGTGGTTCAAGAACCGTTTCGGCGAAGATTTTTATTTCGAATTACAAGATCATGGGTTGCCCGAAGAGGATCTCGTGAACTCCACCCTCTACGCTTGGGGGGAGAAACTTGGAATCGAGTGTGTAGCGACCAACGACTGTCACTACATGAAGCCCGAGGACAGTGAAGCGCATGAGATTCTTCAGTGCATCGAAAACGGGCGGAACCTCGACTACGACCGTCCGAAATCGTTGGTACCGCCTGAATATTACTTGAAGTCGCCGGCTGAAATGTTCGAGCGTTTTTCGCGCTATCCCGGTGCTTGTGAAAACACCTCGAAAATCGCCGACAAGTGTAACCTCGTTTTTAAATTCAAAGACGAGAAAGGGCGAGCGATCTACCATCTTCCGAATTACCGCCCGGATGGGGTGACTAAGGAAGACGCCTTCGATGTGATTGAGTACTTCAGGGAAATTTCTTGGAAGGGCCTTGAAGATCGCTTCCTAGAGCCTGGTTTTCTCAGGAAGAAGCAAGCGGCCGACTGGACTGAAAAAGAAAAAGAATATCGGGATCGATTAGAGGGTGAGCTGACGATGATCGCAGCGACCGGCTTCGCCGGTTACTTCCTGATCGTGGCCGACTTCATTCAATGGGCAAAAAACCAGGGAATTCCCGTAGGCCCTGGCCGGGGCTCGGGCGCAGGTTCCTTAGTCGCGTACGTTCTTAAGATTACGGATATTGATCCGATTCAGTTCAACTTACTGTTCGAAAGATTTATTAATCCAGAGCGGGTTTCGATGCCCGACTTCGACGTCGACTTCTGCCAGGACCGTCGGGGTGAAGTGATCGATTATGTGGGTCGGAAATATGGAACCGACAAGGTTTCCCAGATCATCACTTACGGAAAGCTCCAAACTCGAGCCGTCATTAAAGACGTGGGTCGTGTGCTGGGTTTCTCGTTCGCCGAGACTGATCAGCTCACGAAACTCGTGCCTGAAGAATTGGGCATTTCGATCAAAGACGCGATCGAGAAGGAACCCCGCCTTCGCGAACGAATTGAGCAAGATCCGAAGACCAAGAAATGGATCGACTATGCGCTTTGCCTCGAGGGGTTGAACCGAAGTGCCGGGATGCACGCCGCAGGCGTGATTATCACGGAAGAGCCGGTTTCGACTTACTGTCCGCTATTCGTGGGGCGCGATGGCGCCGTGGTTACTCAATACGATAAAGATTCGGCCGAAAAAGTCGGTCTCGTGAAATTTGACTTTTTGGGGCTAAAAACCCTGACGGTCATCGATTACGCCGTCAAGCTCGTGCGCCAGGCGGCGGAAGCCGGAACGCCGGATGCTGAGTTTGATCTTTTGAAAATGAATTATGAAGACCCGGCAGTGTTTGCACTGATCAGTTCAGGCGACACCGACGGGATTTTTCAAGTTGAGTCCGACGGGATGAAGAATCTGTGTTCGAGGATTCAACCTAACTCGCTTGAAGATATTACGGCAATTAACGCTCTCTATCGTCCAGGGCCTTTAGGGTCGGGGATGGTTGACGACTTCATTGAGCGGAAGCACGGACGCACGCCGATCCGATATGATGTTCCGCAGCTTGAGGGAATCCTGAAAGATACGTACGGCGTGATCCTCTACCAAGAGCAAGTCATGCAGACGGCTCGGGAGCTTGCGGGATACTCGTTGGGACAAGCAGATATGCTCCGGCGAGCTATGGGTAAGAAGAAGCCCGAGGAAATGGCTAAGCACCGCGAGATCTTCGTTAAGGGTGCGAAGGAGAAGGAAATTCCAGCCGAGAAGGCTGAATCGATTTTCGATCTGATGGCGAAATTCGCTGAATACGGATTCAATAAATCCCATTCGGCCGCCTACGGCGTTCTCACTTATCAAACGGCCTATTTGAAATGCTATTATCCGGCCGAGTTCATGGCAGCGCTCATGACGACGGAGATGGATAATACTGATAAAATCACAAAGTATATCGGTGATTCTCGTGCGCACGGAATTCCCGTGCTTCCTCCGGATGTGAATGGTTCGCAGAAGCGTTTCAGTGTCGAGAAAATCAATCGCGATCATCCCGATTATCCAGCGAAGTCGGACGGTAAGAATCTCAAGGCGATTCGTTGTGGCTTGGAAGCCATTAAGGGAGTCGGTGGGAGTGCAGTGGATGCGATTCTGGAGTCCCGCGAGAATCAGGGTGACTTCCCGAGTGTCATGGATTTCTGCAAGCGCGTCTCGACGCGCAAAGCGAACAAAAAGGTTTTGGAGTCGCTCACTCTTGCGGGGGCCTTCGATCGAATTGCTGAGGTGAATCGCGCGAGCCTGTTCGCATCTCTTGAGTCGCTCCTGGGATTTGCAGGCGAGGAGCAAGCCGAGCGGGAACTCGGGCAGTCGTCGCTCTTTGATTCATTCTCTGCGGAGGACGTAAAGAGTCTAACGCCTCTCTCGGCGATCTTTAAGAATGAGCCAGAGTGGCCGCGCTCCCAAGCGCTTCTCAAGGAAAAGCAAGTCGTAGGATTCTATGTCTCCGGTCATCCGATGGATCACTGGCAGAAGATCTGCGAGGACTGGCTCGGTTGGACTACGGAGAAAGTTAAGACCGCACATGAGCAGAAGGCGGCGCAAAAAACAGCTGCCCCGCCCCCGGGGTCAGCCGCCGGAGAGGGTGGCTTTGTCCCGCGTCAGTTTCGCGCGCCTAAGCCAGAAATTAAAATAGGCGGTCTGATTGGCGAGTTTCGCGAAGTAATGACTAAAAAAGGCAGCCGGATGGGGTTCGGCGTCCTTGAGGATTTGAAGGGAAAACTTGAAATCGTTTTCTTCCCTGAAGCTTACGCGAATAACGGCGAGATCCTGAAGCGTGCTTTAACGGAAGTAGAACCCCTTGTGATATCTGGCGAGCTCGAATTGACTGATGAGCAGCCGAAGATCTTGGTGAAGACGATTGAGTGGGCAAATGAGGCACACAAAAACCGGGTTCAACAAGTCGTCTTGAAGCTGAATCCTTCAGCGATTTCTCCGGACCAGCTGCGGGCCTTGAAGAAGTCGATTATTCAGCACCGAGGGAAGTGCCCTGTTCGCATTGATTTCGACGACCGCTTATTCAAGCTCACTCTGAATTTGCCAAAGACCGTCGGGGTCGCTGCCTCGCCCCAGTTTATGGAGGCCGTGTCGCGGATTTTTGGATCAAGTGATTGCGTGCGGCTTCAGTAACTCATCAGCGCGAGGAGCCTTCTGTGTCTGAACCGAAAAAGCTTGTGATTGAAGTCTTTAGTGATCTGGTTTGCCCTTGGTGCTGGATTGGGGATTCCCGGCTTCAAAAGGCTCTGCAGGCCGAAGGACTCCAAGAAGGCAAAGATGTCGAGGTTCGTTGGAATCCATTCCAATTGCAGCCGGATCGTGAGCGTGACGAGAAGACTCTGCGTCAGCACTTAGGTGAGAAATACGGATCGTCTCGCGTCGACGGGATGCTCTCGCACGTGGAGAGTGTGGCTTGCGAGGATGGACTTTGTATTCGCTTCGATACCGTCAAGAACTCGCCGAACACGGCTCAGGGGCATCGTCTGGTGCTCTGGGTGGCGCAGCTAGTCGGTGGCGAAAAGGCGATTCAAGTCAGCCGCGCGCTTTTCAGTGGTTATTTTGAGAAGGGCTGGGATTTGAACTCGGACGAGGATCTTCTCCGGGCTCTTGAGGGAACGGACTTGCCCAAAGCGGACGCCAGGTCGTTTTTGTCCGGAACTCAGGCCGCAGAAGCCGTTGAGCAGACCCAAAAGCAGGCTGCGGCATATGGAATCAACGGAGTGCCGTTTTTTATCTTGGGTGGTAAGTATGCTATTTCGGGAGCTCAGCCGCTTGAGGTGTTCTCGAGGGCGATTCGGCAAGCCCTGACGAATCCATCCTGAGCCCGACCGGAATTCGCACGTCCGTCAAAAAAGCATCATGGAATCCTGCGTCTTCCGTTCATACTATAGAAGAGATGATATCGTTAATCGCCCGAATTTTTCCTCACTCCGCTGCTCTCATCCTCTTGGCCTTCCTCCTTGTTCCTCGCGTGCATGCGGACCCGGGCGCGGAAGCGACGGCCATCCGTGCGATTCGTGAAAAGGTCGCTCGGATGGGGGATTTGAAGCCGTGGCAAAAGACTCTTCTAGAAAATGAAGTCATTCCCCTTCATCAAGCTTTCGTCCGCTCTTGGAATTCAAAGGGTGTCGAGGTTGATCAAGCCCTTCTGCAAGATTATTTGAATGACCGTTGCGAGAGTCGCGATTCGAAAGCCGAGAAGGGTTGCGATGCCTGGGTTGTGCTGCGATTTGAAAAAGGATGCACGCAGTGCATGCAGGCGGCCCCGGGAATTAAAAAGTCAATTGAAGCCCGATTGCTGCGCAGGGGATATGTTTCAATATCGCTCGCGCCGGAGTCCATCGGAATTCCAAATTCGGTCAGTGAGCTTGCAGGCCAAGATCGGGCTTGGACAAGGGAGCGCGACTTCGAACAGAGACTGATTGAAGGGGCCTCGAAAAATGGAATACGGGCCTTGGTTTCGGTCGCAATCCGACAGCTCCCGCCCGATTCCCCCGATGATCCGCACGCGGATGAGCTGCACTTTGGAATTCATACTTTTGTATCTTATCGAGGCGAGTCGAAGTTGAATGAGAACGTCAGTGCGCAGGATTACTTGCGGTTCTCAGAAAGTTTGGATTTTCAAGTTCGTGAGTCCGGGGAAGTCTTGGCTGATCGATTGCTCACGGAAGGCTTGAGTCGGTTAGCGACTCAAAAGCGCAAGTCGGCACGGACGGAGAAAGTCCCCGCGGGAATGCCGCTCTCCCGCCTGGAACTCGAGCTTGCTGGCATTCGAAGCTTTCAACACGCTTCAAGGGTACGGCTTCGATTGGAGTCTTTCGTTCATGATTCTCCCGAGTTGACTCTGCGAGAGGTGCTTTATCGCCGGGGTGAAATCGCTTTCGAAGTTCAAGGAGTGCAGGATCCAGCTCTCTTTGCGGCCAAGCTTTCAACTCTCCCTTTAGGGGATAGTTCATTGGGTGAGGAATTGACTTACCCGTTCGAAGTCATTCAGGGTCCAACAGGAGAGCCGAAGATCCGAGGGCAACTGAGTGCTTCGGTTTCGCCTCGATCCAGAGGGGTAGAGCCCTCGGGGAAGGAAGGGGAATGAGGATGAGATTAAGCAATCAAGTGCGTTTTTTGGCCTCGTTCGGGTCTGTTGTATTCCTACTTGCGTCCTCGATGAGCTGTCAGCGTTCGCCCGGCTTTCGGCGAGATCAAGACTATGTTCAGGAGGCCGAAAGCTACTACTCGCAGGGGAGCCGTAAAGAGAGTGTCTCTAAGCGTGTCGAGAAAATGGGCCAACCGAGGAAGCGTGTCCTCGTTCTCGACTTCTGGAATGATACACCCGTGAAGGTTGAGAATCTCGGTCGATTCGCCGCCGATGAACTTCGAAGGCAGCTCGATTCGAGTCAGCGCGTGATTCTCTCGGCTGAGTTGAGGCAAGACTTCAAAACTGAAGACTTTGTTTCGGGCGAAAAAGTGAATGTTGCGCAGTTGGTGCGGGAAGGTCGAAAACTGGGAGTATCCGTTGTGGTTATTGGACGGGTCACCCGCGTGGTTTTTCGGCAGCGGGGCGATGAAGTGGGGCTACTTCGTCAGAAACAATCGTTGGCTGCGGTCGATATCGAGTTGAAGGTTTTTGATATAGCGGCGGGCCGTGAACTTGCGGGTTTCACTCGTGCAGGTGAAGCGTCCAATAATTCGTTGGTGGCATTTGAGGGTGAGGCGCAGGAATCATCGGAGTTCCGGACCGAGATGACCGAGCTGGCGCTCCGAGACGCACTCAATCTAGCGACCGCGGATGTGCTTAAGTCAGTGGAAAAACTGACCTGGGAAGGGCGAATTGCTCGGATCTCCACCGGTAAGGTCTATGTGAATGCTGGTCGGAAAGCGGGTTTAATTCCAGGGGATATTTTGAAAGTAATCACCCAAGGCGAAGACATTCACGATCCTTCGACGGGGGCTTTTTTAGGGCGCGCGCAGGGGCAAGTGAAGGGCACCCTCGAAGTCCTCGACTTCATTGGGCCCGATGGCGCCGTAGCGCAGATTCATACGGGCGCGAATTTTCAAGAGGGCGATCTGGTACAGCTCTACTGAGTGAGAGCGAAACGCTAGGCGTCGGGCTTGAGGAAATGGGCTGGGGCAGAGGGGACTTTGGACGATGTTTGGGCAACTTTACAATCAGCCACTTCCGCTAGCGCTCCTGATCATTCTTGCGTTTCAGTTGGCTCGTTATTTCTTAGTAGCCGGTAGCGCTTTCTTAGTCTTTTGGGTGGCCTTTCGGAACGCATTCGCAGCGAAAAAGATCGATCCCAATCCGATCAAGAGGGCCGACATCTTCCGAGAAATTCGCTGGTCCCTGCTGACAATGCTCATTTTTTTGATTCCCGGTGCTTTGGTGCTTCACTTGCGCCGGGAAGGACTTTCGCAACTGTATACCGACTTTGATTCTCACGGGGGTTGGAGTTGGTTTTTATTGAGTCTGGGTTTGATGTTTGTGGTGCATGATCTGTACTTTTACTTGATCCACCGCATGATGCATCATCCGTGGTTTTATCGTCACTTCCACGACGTTCATCACCGTTCGCTGAATCCAACGCCCTGGGCGGCCTTTTCCTTCCACCCGCTTGAAGCGCTTTTGGAAAGTGGTGTCATTTACCTCTTCATTTTTCTGATCCCGCTCCACGTCGCTGCCCTATTCATTTTCCAACTGTTGTCGCTCGTCATGAATGTTTATGGGCATTTGGGATATGATCTGGCGCCGTCCGCTTGGGCGAGTAACCCGGTGTTGAAGTACTGGAATACCACTCGGAACCACCATTGGCATCATCAGCGGTTCAATGGGAATTACGGACTTTACACGACGATTTGGGACCGGGTTTTGGGGACTTACCACGCCCGGTGACTTGCCCCTTTTCAAGGGTTCGTGCTGCACCTAGACTAGGCTCCTATGCTCAAACTGAAAACTTCAGACATTGTTCAGGCTCCGGTGGACCGGGTTTTTGCTGCGGCCCGCGATGAGCTGCCTCAGTTGGTTCCGTATCTTCCTAACATCGGAAAAATTGAGGTTCGGGAGCGGACCGAGACGGGCAGCTCCAAAGTTCGGATCGTGAATCGCTGGCATGCCAAAGCGGAGATCCCAGCTGCGGCTGCAAAGTTTGTTTCCCAAGACCTCTTGTCCTGGGAGGACACGGCCGAGTGGGATTCTTCAGCTATGACTGTGACTTACGAGCTGAAGTCGTTTGTCTCGGCGGAGATTTTTAGAGCCCGGGGTACGAACCGCTTTAAGGCAGAGGGTGAGGGGAAGACTCGCCTCGAGGTGGATGTGGAAGTGGACTTAAAGCCTGAGAAAGTGCCCGGAGTTCCGCGGCTTTTGGCCTCGATGGTGAAGCCGGTGGTGGAAGAATTGATTAAAAAGATCCTCACCCCGAATCTGACGAGTTTAGCGACGGGGTTGAACGGATATTTTCAGAGTCAGAAGGGTTGACGATCGCGTGAGCCACGGCTATACCCGACGGACTTCCATTGGCGCGTAGCTCAGCGGCAGAGCACCACCTTGACACGGTGGGGGTCGTAGGTTCAATCCCTATCGCGCCAACCATTAATGAACAAAAGCCTCGAATGCATCTGCATCCGAGGCTTTTGTGTTTTCGGTAATCCAAGTCGGCTCATTCAACCGGTCTCAGAGCTCATACCATTCGCGATTCAGCATCTCCTGCTGAGACCAAGTTCCGCTTATTTCTGCGGCTGATAAACAAGAGCCACCCGGTCGAAGCAATCTCGAACCTGGGCTTGGAACGCTTTCCATTTCTGGGTGTCGTACTCGCTTCTGCTGACAAACTTTCGCTTAAGCCTGATTGAAGTTTCGATCTCTATCGTGTGATCTTTTTCGTGAGCTCCCACTTCCCGAGTGATATCTGCCCAGGACGATTCAATCTTACAAGAGAGCGGCTGTGTTCCGATTAAGTTGGCTTTTTTGAGGGTGTGTTTTCGAAGGACGTGGACTGGAGATCCCAGCCAAAGATCCGACTCTCGGTTCTCAGTCCGCATCATCAAGGTCGTAATTAATGCACCATAACGAAGGAAGAGAGCAGGGCCGGCGGAGGTCCTCAAATCTTCACCCCGTTCTGTGAAGTCGACATCAAACTTCATGTCCCGAACGATTCGTTCTTCCAAGCCGGGCGCAGAGGCTTTCCATTTCAGGAGTCGATTCTCGCTCGCGAGGAGGGTGATGAGTTGATACTCGATGCTTTGTTTTGATTTGTTGAGTCCGTCCCCTGCCCATCTTAGGGCTGAGCGGCCTTGAAGGATGAGGGAACCCCTGGTTCGCAGTGTCCCATCTTGAAGAGGTTCTGTGATGAGGCTGATTTCTTGGGTTGAACTCTCAGGCACCTCATCTGGAGTATTCAGGAGGGTGGCCTCAGGAGGCTTTTTTTGGCCGTTGACGACGAGAGCCGGTCGCCCAAGAATGTCCTCGAATGTACCTTGGGCGAAGCTGACGGTGTTCGTCGGGTCGATCCAGTAGGTTTTTCCGTTTTTTATCGCCCAGACGATCGCATGGTTGAAATCATTTCCAGAGGGAATCTGGCCCGGTCGAAGGACCGGTTTCATGCCTCTCTGAATGAAGACGGGAAGAGCCTCGAATCCGAGCCTTCTTAGGATGGCGATGGTCGATGCAGAGAAGTCCTTACAATCTCCGAACCCGGTGTTCGCGATGACCGCGAGAGAGCGTGGGACATGACCGCCGTGAATGGGGCGCCAATCAGCCCAATAACGGATTTTCTGCGAGAGGCGAGAAGTGACGGCGTTCAATTGTTCGACGTCGTTTGATTCATGTTTTGCCTGCTTCACGATGGATTCGTAGAGCGGAGGGAGAGTGGCACTCAACACCGACTCCCATTTTGGTGCGAGTGTCTGGATGAGCGAATTCCAGTCTTTTGACGAGGCGATTGTGACTCGAGGCGGACGGGTCCCATCGATATAGATCTCGTCTTCGTCTTCGATTTTGAAATGGACCGGCTTCTTGAGACGCACGTCGATGGTGAAGCGTGCCCCTTCCTTTCTATTCGTTACGGTTAGAAAGTCTTCGAGATCAAACTCCTCCACATAAAGAGGAAAAGGCGCAGTGATTTTCGCATGACCTTTCTTATCCCAGCTCCAAAGTCCTGCGAGAAAAGACGTAGAGTAGAATCCCTCAAAAGGGATCTCTTTCACTTCTCTCACGGTTCTCAGATGGAGTACGGCACCCGGTTCGACATCAGGAAATGCGACGGCGATTTGATTGAGCTGATCAAAACCGTCACGAGCGGAGGCGAGAGGTTTGTCCTGGATGTCTTGCGTTTCAACCCTCTTCTTCTTTCCCTGAATTTCAGTCCATGCCTCGAGGACCTGAAGCGATGAGGCGCGCGAATTATAGGTAAGTCGCTGGACCCCCTGTCCGCGGCGTCCCTCTTCATTGAGGATTCGGATGCGACTGAGTTGTTCTTCTCGATAGGTAAAGTCGGGCGCGATCTCGATCTCGATCTGCTCGTCTTCCGTGGCGTAGGATGCGTCCTCAGGTTTGGCCCAGCGTCCTTGTGCCTCGATCGAATGGACGAGGACTAAAACAGAGACTGCTACGAACGACTTTTCCCAGAGTTGTCTCATCTTCTTTTTCCCTTCATGATGGTCTTCCATGAGCAAAGCCTTTACGCGTGAAACTGATGCTGATTCTTCTGACTCCGCCGACGGCGAAAATGACGGACCTTCGCTACCGGTCGGATTTAAGAATTACATGACACCCGGGGGGGCACGCAAACTTCGTGACGAACTCAAGCGCCTCTTGGGCACAGATCGTCCGGAAGTGGTGCGCACTGTGTCTTGGGCCGCATCCAACGGGGATCGATCCGAGAATGGAGATTATATCTATGGGAAGCGAAGGCTTCGTGAGATTGATCGTCGCATTCGGTTTTTGCAGAAACGCCTGGATGGCGCGGTAGTCGTGGACCCGGCGCATCAGCAGGGCGCGAAGGTTCTTTTCGGAGCGTCAGTCGAGGTTCGGGATGAGGAAGATCGGATTCGTCGTTACGCGATCGTCGGCATTGATGAAACGGATGTTGCACGGGGTCGGGTGAGTTGGATTTCTCCGATTGCCAAGGCACTTCTGAATCACGAGGAAGGTGAGTCCATTCTTTTTCGTTCCCCAAAGGGGGAAGAAGAGCTCGAAATCTTGCGAGTGGAGTTCTGCCCTTTAGACTGAACTACCTGCGGAACCATGCAGCAACACTGTAACGGATGCGGTTGGTCGGAAGAACTTCGTGTGGAATTCGATCTGATAGGAAAAGTGCCATGCTTCCGCCCAGGGGCTGAATTTCAATCGGCTCGCACTCGGACCCTTCCAGCCCCTCCGGCCAGACTCGAAGAGCGCCGCCATCAACTGCCTTCCAGTCGGGTGGATTCAAATATAAAACGGCGGATAAAATACGTGCATCATCTTCGCGAAACCGATCGATATGCTTCCTGTAAAATCCACCGACTGGATAGATCGCCCAATGGGCTTCAAAGTCCTTCAGTCCTAAGAAGAGGGACCGATTCAAGTGCTCGCGAATCTGGTTCCACCTTTCAAAAACAAGCGCCTGAGCCTCGGTTTCGGGTGTTTCTTTCCACCAAAGGGTGGAGTCGTTTCGTTGACTAAGATCTTGAATCCGCTCGCGGCCGCGTCCCACTTTGGCGGGAATTAATTTCTCCTCCCGATGAAGGGCTTGCGCTTCCGCTCGGAGGGAGGCGGTTTCTGCAGGACTGAAAAGATCACGGAGTTGTGTGAATCCTTTTTCCGTGAGGTCCTGCGTCGCTTGTTCAAGAGCGTGTTGTAGCCCGGGGTCAAGGTTATGACGCTTTTGGTCTGTCGGAAGGCCTGGAGGCAGCATGCTTTCATGGATACTTCACATCCCTCGCTGACGGGAAGCGCGAACCTAGAGGTGGAAGAGGTGAGAGGGCGATGAGATGAGTGAGTTAAGCGGCGCTAGGCGTGTCATGATCGTCGATGATGATCGAGACTTTTCACGAGCCTTGACAGGTACGTTCCGGAGACTGGGCTTCGAAGTGGAAAGCCTGTCGACCGCGCACGAGGCCTTGGAAAGCCTGAGAACCGCGGGCCCCTCGAAGCGCCCGGTTCTTCTTCTGACAGATTTACGGCTGCCCGGTTTAAGTGGTCGCGAACTGATTGCGAGCCTGAGACGGGAAGTGGCATTCGAATCGCTGCCCGTCATCGCGATGAGTGGCGCATATTCTGAGTTTCACGATCCTTTGGTCCCTTTTTTTCAAAAAAGCGAGATCCTTCAGTCACTGGTTCCTTTGGTGCGAGACCATCTGGGGGCACTTTCTGATTTACAGTTTTTACGGCGCGTCTCAAGTCGAACAGGGATTCCTGAAACCAATCTTGGTCGAGTGGAATGGTTTGATGCAAACCGCGGGTGGGGATTATTGAGAGTCATCGGAAGAGATCGCGCGCTTTTTGTGAACGCCGCCGATATCGTGCCATCGGGTCAGAACCAAGGGAATGGCTTTCAGTTTGTGCAGCTTCATCCCGGTGATGTCGTTTCTTTTGAGGCCAATGACAGCTCGCCAAGGGGCCCGCGGGCCGAGCGCGTGACGAGAGTTCCTGCAGGAACTCTGTTGAGCTCAGAACCAATCCGACTTTGATCGTGGGAGTTGAATGGGTCTTAGACAGTCGTGCAGTGCTGCGAGTCGGACCCCCCGCTCGTCTTCCGACCCCCTGTGGGGTTGACTCAAGATCAGGTCGCTTTGGATTTCTGGTAAGAAAAATGACTTCAATTTGCTCAAGTCTACCTGGTCGGAAGAGAGGGCCACGTGTGACTTCGCAGCGAGGATTCTCCCGCTCCATCGAGCTGCCATCCTAAGAATTTGTATTCGGTGTGAGGGGGGAATCGAGCGGCTTTCAGCGATCTTCTTCGCCAGTCGGATGCTTTCCTTGAATCGTCGAGGCGATCCTGCTCCCATATCGAGCGCGATTCGGCGCGCCAGGGATTCCCCTGGGAATGCTTCACGAATCCCGCGCAATCGTGTGCGTGTTTGTAGGTCTGTCAACCGACGGAGGTGATCCCCTGGTAGCTCACACTTTCTTCGTGGGTTGATGATCAAGCTTCCCAGAAAACCGAAGGCGTATTCAAAAAATGGAATTAAGAAGAGTCTCTCGAAGGAGCTTGAGCCATGAGTCGATATCAGCTGATCGTCGAAGAGTGCAATGGCTGCGGTTTC
>CANMSW010000021.1 GCA_947500275.1 Bacteriovoracaceae bacterium
CGTGTGCGAGCGAGGGTGACGTATGCATTCTAAGTCGGCAACCTCGAGGGCCTCGCAACGGTTCACTCCATTTCTCTTCGTCGGCGCCTTAGTATCCCTAACCGGTTGTGGAAATTTTGGCCTGAATCCAAAAGCAGACTCTACGCTTCAGTTCAAAATGGGCGGAGCAGGTTGCTTGAATGGACTCGGTCGGCAGCTTGAGCAATTTGCAGATGGGACAGTGTCTGAGAAAGAGTGGAAGAAATCCTGGAATTGCGCCTCTGAAAGCTTCGAGCAGTTTCGAACTTATGCGAGAGGCAGCGCCGAAGAAGGCTTCACGACCTCCGATCTGAAGATGCTTGCAGAAGGGTTTTTGATTACAGACCAAGCCGTGCCCGACGAGTTGATCAGTGGGGCACTCAGGTTAAAAAGTG
This sequence comes from Bacteriovoracaceae bacterium, assembly GCA_947500275.1. Lineage (GTDB taxonomy): Bacteria > Bdellovibrionota > UBA1018 > UBA1018 > UBA1018 > CANMSW01. Next base: position 414 of record CANMSW010000021.1, read on the forward strand.
CGGTGCTTGGTGGGAATGCTCTGACTCTCACCTACGAAGAACTAGACCAAGTGATCGACTTGATGGCCTGGGCCCGCGACGCCTCGGCGCGTTTGATCCCCCTCATGCATGCGCGAAGCTCCAGGCCTGACGCGAGAACACTCAGTGATCTGGCGAGGGAGCTCAAGCTCATCGCCGATGAGCTCGCTTCCAAGGTGGGTCACGGTCCATCATTCCTACTCAAGTGGAGCGAACTTAAATCGCTTGCCGAGCAGTCGGCCGACCTCCTCAAGTTGGACTTGCCGCTCGATACGCTTTTTGCAGCGCTTGAGTTGGGAAAGGGTCTGCTTCTCTCCGGTAGTCGTGACGGGCTTGAGTCTGGAAAGATTTCAGAGGCGATTCGCATGTTGGCCCCGGCGGGGGCCGCCGCTCTCGAGATCCTCTCTGCTCAACCCTCTTTGATGACGGGTCCAAATGAAGCCGCTGAATTTTATCTTGGAATCGCAGAATCTTTACGCCCCCTCATCACTCGCGCGCTCGATATTCATGGCGGATCGATTAGCTTAGAGTGGGCTGATCGAGCCCTAGATCTCGTTCCTGACTCGATCACTACGACTGGCCATGGACATATCATGGATCGCGCGGTCCTGCGAGCCGCGCTCCGAAACTTAAATTGGCGTTTTTTCCGATCACAGAGTCGCGCCGACTTGGATTCGGGCGGGCTCGATCAAATCTACTCCTTGTTTAGGGAGTGGACTCGAGGACAAACGCTCATTGAGACTATTTTCGAGAATGTGGGAAATGCAGATGAAGACGGCGTAACGAGAACGACCTTCCTCGAGGGAGCCGAGCGTCTACGGCCAGGACTCGGCGGCGAAGACCAGGTTCATCTCTCTCGTATTGTAGACCTCGTGAACAGATATCCAGCTCTGTTTTTACGGGATGAAAGCGAGTTCTTTTACGCTCCTATCGAAAAGTATTCGCTGAGTGCAGTGAGTAAATTACATGCTTTTAATCTGGTCGGGCGAGAGCTTCTGCGTGGGTATTCGGTTACCGAAGAGAAGAACCTGGCGACGATTAAAGATTTAGAAATTTTGGTCGCCGAGTGGATCCCAATGCTTTCGGAAATGCAGAAAATCGACCCAACCGTTCCGCTATTGCACGAGCGGCGATTCCGGGAAGGCAATCTCTTCACGGGGGTATCTAATGGCGATATCTACATGGATCTCGATGAGATCACCCTTTATCTGCAGCAAATTGGATCTATCGGGGAAACCACCACTCGCGTGATGACCGAGGTGAATGAGATTTGTGGAACCGACTCGTATGATGTTTACGGCTCAAGATGGATGAAACCGCGTTGCTTCCGGGAATCTTTTTTTGGCAATTATAGAAAGTTCTGGGACCACATGCCGACTCTCGTCTCGTTCTACTCGAGTTTGGACGCACGTCAGAGGCGTAAGTTCGAAGTAGCTCTTGAGCAGGGCGGCCGTAGATACGGTTATACTGACGAATTGATCGGGGAGTACGATGTCCAGGGATATGTCGGCGTATCGCAGTACGTAGAGAGCATCTTCTCCCGGTTTGATACGGATCAGAGTACCGTTATTCAGTTGGACGAATTGATGGGCGCCTTCCCAGTCTTCAAGCGTGAACTTGCTGAATTTGGGAAAATCGACCCATCGCAGACAGCCCTCCTAGAAGGTGCTTTTACCTATACCGTCCGATATGGAGTTGCGCCCACAACGGATTTCATGGGGACGTCCCATTTTCTGGGTTGGTTAGCCTCGAAGCCGTTTTGGACCATCCATGGGGATCGTACCGCACTTTACAAAGTTTTGGCCGCATTGAACCCCGTCGAGAAGATTCCGCCATCAGATCAGGCTGATGGCGACTTCGAGATGATCGGGGCGGAATAGTTTTTTTGTCCGGTAGTACCGTTGGAGTAGTAGTCGGCAGGTTGTTCAGGTTAGTCAACTTGGTTTTTTCGCAACGACTCATGGAGGAGCATATGCGAAGGCATCTGGTAGCACCCTTATCACTCATCTTGGCATCAATCGTAAGTTTCAGTAGCACTCTCGCTAGTGCGGGAGTGGAGAAGGATCCAACCCGACCTATGAAAGAGTGGACGTTTCTAGTGTTTTTGAACGGCCACAACAATTTGGATAGTTTTGGCGCCAAAGACATTAACGAAATGGAAAAAGTAGGATCCAGTGACGACTTGAACGTCGTTGTTCAATGGGCCAGCATGAAGAACCGAGACACTCGGCGCCTCTACGTTCAGAAGGATACGAACGCCTCAGCGGTTTCGAGTCCAGTTGTTCAAAGTCTTCCACGGGTCGATATGGGTGACCCAAGAAATCTGGTCGAGTTTGTGCGGTGGGCAGCTGAAAATTACCCTGCAAAAAAATACTTAGTCGATGTGTGGGATCACGGGAGTGGCTGGCATTTGATGTCCGGTGAAGTGAATGCACGCGACATCAGTTGGGACGATTACACTGGAAACTCCATCAGCACCGAAGAGCTCGGTGTCTCGATGCGCGAAATCGCTGGGGTACTTGGCCAGAAAGTAAGCGTTTACGGAAGTGACGCATGCCTGATGGCGATGGCGGAAGTGGGTGCTGAAGTGGCCGATGGCGCAGAAGTCATGGTGGGATCCCAGGAGCTCGAGCCGGGTGATGGCTGGGCCTATGACGGTATCTTGTCTGGTCTTGCTGCAAAGCCAGATGCCTCCGCGCAGGAGCTGGGTGCGATCATGGTTGACTCCTATATCCGCTCTTATTCAGGCGGAACGCAAGGGAGCGACGATGTGACTCAGTCGGCGGTCGATCTTTCGAAATTGGGCGAATTAAACGCTTCGATTGCGGAACTCGGTGGCTCTTTCCGGAAGCTCGAGAAAGCAGATCGCGCGAAGGTAGTGAAAGCTTCTACTGATGCATTGAACTTCTATTATGCTGACTATGTTGACTTGGGAGATTTCCTTTCCCAGCTTGAAAAGTCACGTATCGCAGAAGTTGATTCAGCAGTCATCGCAGGTGCGAAGCAAGCGCTTCAGAGCTTCGTGGTCGCAAATGAAGGAACAGGGGTCTACAAAGCTGCGCAAGGTATTTCGATTTGGAGCCCGAACTATAAGTCGACTTTCAATCGGTATATCAGCCGCTACCGTGGGTTAGCGTTCCATAAGGAAACTGTTTGGGGCGACACCCTTCAGCACCTTCTTCAAGACTTGCAGTAGTATAAGTTAGGCGAGGCTTTAGCCGAACTGGGCTAGTCCCGTCTTATCAGTCGCCCATCCCCCGTGCTTAGCGCCGTGGGATGGGCGATTTTTTTGGTGTCATTCAGAATACCGACTACATCGATCGCATGGAGATTCAGGCGGCTTGCAGAAGGACGGGATACTTTCGTTTGTTGGGTTAAACTGTGAGCCGAGAGCTAATCTCCTGCAGAGATCCGATTCGAAGACGCTTCTCACTTGATCCATTCGCTTGAGTTCATGCTCGGAAAGCGACCCTCGGTTGACGAGAAGGCGGAAGTCCCATGGATCCCAGTAGGCGATTGCCTTTCCGGGTCGGTTCGATCGGCCGACACGCCCGATCGATTGTGCAAGCTCGAGGACGCTCCGCGGTGGCTGCCAAAGCCAAGTGCGTGTGAGGTGTTCGAAGTCCATCCCCATGCCAAATGCGGAAGTGGCGACAATGAGCTGAAGGTCTCGGTCTTCAACTTTTTTTTCGAGGAGGCGTCTTTCCTCGCGAGCGATACCGGCGTGGTAATAGGCCGACGGTACACCGAGGTGGAGCGCCAATCGGGCCAATTTCTCGGCATTTTTGCGGGTACCCGCGAAGAGTATTCCAGGGTCGTCTGAGCTTAAGAGGTCCTGAGTCCAGTGCTCCAGTCGATCTGGCGGTGCGATCCTTTGGACATGAAGGCTCAGGCGCCTCGGTAGCTCAAATTGGCCTTGGACCTCGACCGCCCCACTCGTCGACAATCGTGTGACTAATTCAGCTCGTGCCTCCCGCGGGAGAGTGGCCGTTAACCAAAGGGTCTTCTTTAGGCTTTCCAGCCTTTCGACTAGTTCAGGAACCTTTTGAAAAGATGGCCTGAAGTGACTTCCCCACTCCCAGAGGCAGTGACATTCATCGACGACAAGAAGTTCGGGATTCCATTGAGTGAGCTCTCGCCAAGTGGGTTCCCAGTCCAGGGATTCTGGCGAAAGAATCCAGGCTAAATGATGGGGGCCGAGCCGACCTTCTGAGCCAAGCCGCGTCGGAATTCCGTGTGACTCGAGGCGCTCCCGCTGTTGCCTCCCGAGCGCTACGAGTGGGCTGATCATCAGGAGCTTCTCTCCCGAGTCCAACGCGCGCTTCTGGTAAATCAGGCTTTTTCCAGATCCCGTGGTTGCGATGCAGATGAGGTGACGAAGCCCCGTTCGATTTAGCGCTTCAAGCGCTGAAATCTGGAAGGGTCGCAGAGATGGGCTTGGAGGCTCCGGAATGACTTGAGATGCAAGGGATTGGCGCATGAGGTGAGCGCCTAGCAAAGGCAGGACCGCCGAAAGCGAATAGATCGCAAAAGAGTCGCCGAGCTTAAGTCACCACGACCGAAACTCGGTTCAACTCACGCTTTTTTCCGATGCGAAACATACACGATACTGCCGACGATCCCGATTAGGAGGTTTGTCATGAAGAGCAGGCTAAAAATGTCAGCTCCACGGTCTGAACCAATGATATGGAACCCCCAGCTAAAAGCAGCATGCCCAGTGCCGATCCCGCCTGGAAGTAAGGGTACTGCAGTGACCAGGAGGCCAAGAGGCACAAAGAGAAATACGGGCGATACAGAAAGCCCCTGTTCACCCAGAGCATATGCAAATTGGAGACAACACCAGCAGACGCAAAGATGGATCAGAATGGATAAGCTGAGACCCATGAGGACCGCGAGTTTCCGATTTTGGTAGGCCCGAACTCCGACGTAAATATTTGCGAGGCCTTGGGCCCTAGGTTTCCATCCGACAAGACGTAGCAATACCTTTTCAATCGGATCATGCGAACTCGGCATCCAAAAAAGGTAGCTGAAAAAACTAAGGACTCCGAACGCGCCCAGAGCGAGAGTGAGCCGAATCGCCGGCAGAGCACCTGTGCCACGGACTAAGCTCCAATCGCCCCAAAGCGCAGCCGCTGCGACTAGAATGAGTCCACTTAAGCCCAAAATGCGGTCAAAAAGAATGCTCCCGAAAATCTGGCCTCGGCGTCCCGGCGCATTTTGTGCGATATAGAATACTTTGACAAAATCGCCACTCACCGCTCCGGGCAGGGCTGTATTAAAAAAGGTCCCAATCAAATTCACTTTGAGTGTTTGAAAAAATGGAGCCTGAACCCCTTGCGCTTGGAGGAGCCATTGCCACCGAAGTGTCGCAAGACCGGTCATAAAACCTAGTAGGCTCATCGCTGGGATGAGGGTTTCAGGTCGCGAAAAAGCCGATAAAGTTGCTGAGATCGAAACGAGGCCACGGCTCCAAAGAAAAGCAAAAATAGCCGCAACTAGCCCAAGCTTAATGCCGAAACTAAGGATCTTAGTAACCGGGGATCTTTTCTCGCTTGATGAGTCGACTACGACGGAATCAACACTGGTAGAAGTTTGCAAAGATCGTTTCTCCTACTTGAGGGTCAAATAATTTCTTACCTTCTTTAAGGCCTAATAGCTCAGCCCCGCCCCCTTTTGCGCGGCGTTCCCGGAAGATCTCCTCGGCTTCCGCCAAATTTTTTTCCGGGTGGAATTGAATTCCGAATACTCGCTTTCCTTTCAGCTGAACGGCTTGAAGAGCGCAGTCTGCGGATTTCCCGAGATGGATAAAGCCAGGAGCCAATCGGGCTACTTCCTCAAAGTGGGAAGAGTAAGAGTAGAATGCCTTCGGAAGGCCTTCAAAGAGGGGTGACTTCTCCGTCTGCTCGATTTTTGTCCATCCGAATTCGGGCCGAGCACCTTTGCGTACGATATCGCGCCCCCCGAGAGCGCGCGCCAAGATTTGATGGCCGTAGCAGACTCCGAGGACAGGCTTATCGGCCTGGACGAATGCCCGCGTCAGAGCTTCAAGTTTGTCTACCCAAGGAAATTGCTCCAAACACGAGGTCCTCGAACCCGACATGACCAATCGATCATATTTGTTCACCGCATCTTGGAAATGAGGGAGATCGTCCGAGGGTCCGCGTCGGACTGTAATCGTCGCGCCCGAAGCTTTCCGGGCAAATCGGACTAAATTTTCAGCGCCCCAAGAGTGCTTATCGACATTGTTGTCGATGATAAGAATATTCATGGACGTCTTTCCTCGTTCGTCTTTTTCTGATCCGGCTCAAAGAAGTAGGCCTGCCTGAGGAACATGCTGTGAGCTGCGTTGATGGAAATGATCAGGCCGGGCACGCCATCGAGGAATCCTAGTTTGAAGAGGTACGTCTCGAAGAATTTTCCGATGGGCTTTAAAACTAGACGCGTTCGACTTTTAGCTCGGCCTTTACTTCTCAAATCCTCGTAGCCCTGCCTTGAATACTTAAGATTCGTGATCACTTGGTCGCTGATGTTCTTGAAGGTGAAATGATGGAGCGGTGAGGTAAGGCGATGCGATGTCACGGTTTTTCCAGGCGCGCAAACCCAAGACTCATGAACCGCGGGTTCAGTCCAACGGGCGAACTTTCGATTCGCTAGGCGAACAAGAAAATTCGGGTACCAGCCGCCATGAAGAATCCAGCGACCAAGGTACCAAGTTTTTCGTGGGATTTCGATCAAGCAAGCTGGGCCTGGAGTCGCGGCTAAGAGTGCATCAATTTCGTTTCGGAGTTCAGTCGAAACCTCTTCGTCCGCGTCGATGTTCAGGATCCAATCATGAGCGGCCTGATCTTGTGCGTAATTCTTTTGCTGTCCATATCCAGACCATTCGCGCGTGAGCGTGCGAGCGCCGAATGACTTTGCTATCTCGAGTGTACGGTCTGTACTGCCGCTATCGACGACGAGAATATCATCGGCCCAGCCGTGAATCGACGCGAGCGCCTGTCCGAGGTTTTGTTCCTCGTCCCGCGTGATGATCGTGACGCTAATGGGTGGGCGTTTCAGGTTCATTTCAGGTTGAAAGCTAGCACAGGGTTTGCCCAGCCGTGGAGGGGTCTATCCTGAGATTTTTCGAATTCCGGAGCGGCACGCCACCCGCTTGGTCGTGCGGGCCTCCTCGAGTCGATGATCATTGGCCGGAGTGAAGGACCGTCGTGGGTGCCAGACATGAAACTGAAGGGCTAATCCCTTCAGAGACTTGATCTTAAGCCCCAGGTTTTGAAGACGAATTTCTACGTCGGTATCTTCGCGTCCATAGCCTTCATAGTCTTCATCAAAACCGTTGATGGTTTCCATGGCGGACTTCGCGACGGAAAAGTTGCATCCCTTAAGATCGGGCACATGGTTCAGTTTCATCGGTCCCCGCAGCCAACTCCAGGGAGCGTGATTCGGCACGCGGAGTGAACGCTGAAAGTATTCAGAGTCCTTGCGCAGGCAACTGTTGAGAAGCCGGAAGCTTGGGCCGTCGAACAGTCCACCTTGAATGTCTTTCAGCGTCAAAGACTCACTGATCGTGGGCCCGAGCTCCACCCTTCTGCCTGCCAAATAAAATCCTGGTTCTTGCTGCTCAAGGTGATCGCGGATGAAGTGGGAATGGGGAACACAGTCTCCATCGAGAAAAATGAGGGTCGAACCCCTTGCGATCCGAAGGGCCTCATTGAGCATCCGGCATTTTCGAAAACCCTGATGCTCTTGCCACAGGTGAATCAGCGAAGTTTTCTCATGCTTTTGAAATCTTTCAATCACTGCGCGCGTCTCGTGATCGGAGCCGTCGTCGCAGAGAAGAATTTCGAAATCTCCCTGCGACGCTTTCTGTCTCGATAGCCCTGCAAGGACGAGCTCAAGATGGCGTGGCATATCGAAGGTAGCCAGAAGGAGACTTGCCCTTGGGCTGCTCTGCGATGGATCGAAAAGCGGAGGGAAAAAACGCTGAATCATGGGGTGGCAATCTTTCCCAATCGAAAGGCCTCGCTGAACGCTTCGTTCATTCCTATATCGCGCATACAGCGGTGCTTTTGTTCTGTGCAGATCTCAAGTCCACACCAAGGCGGTAGGTTATCAGGCTGCGCGGGCCGGCAAGAAAGCCGTTCAATATAGAACCGGGAATGACGATCTTGGGGGTACGGATGCCAATCGAATGGATCTTCCGGGCCGAAAAATGTCACCGTTGGGATTCCAACAGCAGCCGCAATGTGGCGGGGTCCAGCATCATTGGCTACAAAAACGGAGCAAGCGGAGAGCGCTTGCTGAAGTTGTCGGATTGAAAGCGTCGTAAGGGCCGTGATTCGGCCCCTGAGGGAGGATCGATCTTCGGAAGATAAGTTTGATCGGGCAGTGAGTTCGTCGTCCACCTGCTTCAGGAAGTCGCGCTGAAGGTCACCTTCTCGCTCACCGAGGAAAGCGACGCAGCCGGCCTGAGGTCCCGCTTTCTGTGCCCAATCGACGGCTAAGATTGCATAGCGGTCGATTGGCCAGCACTTAGTCTCGCGACTCGATCCGAGTCCGAGGCCTAAATAGGGACCGTTTGCTCCTGAGGTGGTCTCACGCAAAAGAGCACGACCGAGTTCGAGTTCGTCAGGTCGTAGAAAAAGAGACGGGAGAGCTCCGGGTGCTACATGAATACCAAGCGCGCGAACGGTGTCCAAGTCCCGGTCTAAGACGGCCTTATGTTGGCCCTGGCTCGGGATAGTAAGAGTGCTAAACCTTGAGCCGATTTGTGACCCATGGCGATGGATCGACCTTATTTTAGCGCCGGTTCCGAAAGCGAGCGCAGCCGAGCTCGGGCTTGCATGGAAGTTGAGGCATACGTCGTAGTTTTCGCGACGGAGTCGCAAGGACAGACGAGCGACTGCCCGCGTCCGAGCAGTCTTTTCATTACGCCATTCACATGGGATCACCCGGTCGATCGCGGGGTGGCTTTCAAGAAGCGGGGCCCAAGCTGAATTCACGACGACATGAATTTCGGAATGGGGAAAGGCCTGTCGAAGCTCATTGAGGGACGAAGTGAGAAGAACGGTGTCCCCCATCGCGCGAAGTTTGATGGCGAGAATTTTACGTGGGGAGATGGGCCGCATGATTGACCGACTTTTTCACGAAAATGCTGTTGTTTCGAGGCCTTTTTCATTCCTTTGCAGGGAACGAAAGACAAAACCCCTGCTGGCAGCCCAGCAGGGGTTCTTATCTCGCGACATCCCTGGACCGGAGTCCGAGGTTGCCTAGGAATTTCTCTTAGACATCAGTGAGCAGCTTCGTGAGCGGCGTCTTTAGCTTCTTGCGCAGCGCCCTTCACTTCGGTTTTTGCTGCTTCAGCGGTTGTAACTTGAGCTGCAGCTTTAGCTTTCGCTTTTTTCTTCAATCTCTTCATTTTTGCTTTCAGGCCTAGGGTTGGCTTTTCAGCTGGAGCAGCAGCAGCAGTGGTCGCAGCTGGCTCGGTCGTAGCAGGAGCTGCTGCTGCGTGGTCGTTTGCGAATGAAACGGAAGAAGCGATGAACAGAGTAGCGGCAAGAGCGAGTGCTGATTTCATGGAATAGGTCCTTTTTTCGCGTCAATCTTCACGGAAGGCCAATTCCTTCTGAGAGTATCAACGGTTGAGTCATTTTGTTTCTTGGGAAACAGTCCAAAGGATAACGCCTTATTCTTATGGACTACAAGGCATCCGAAGAAGCATTTTTCAGGCATTGTCGTTTTGCGGACGGCTTTTGGCGGCTCAGGACGTCAAAACTTCGACTCGAAGGTATAAATGTGCCGGATGTCGATATGTTGAAAACGCAGGTGCTTTAATTTCATCGCTGCGAGCTGGAGGATGAGCTTCGTTTGTCGGCCTTGGTCTTGATACCGAACTTTTTTGATCTCACTCTGGATAACACCTTCCATTTCAACGGGATGGAAGCAGAAGCCACGGGAGAATTCATAGCCCTTCTGAAAAGGGATAATCCTCGCTTCAAAAATATCCCCTCTCGAAAAACCGCGATTAATCTCCGAGTCTTTTACGGTGAAGGTTTCATTCGAGAAAATGTCAACGACCACGAGGCCTCGGCGATCCCACGTTGTTCGCTTCATTCGAAAAATCGAATGACTTGTTTCACAGAAGTCTTTGTAGATATTGAGCTCATCGCCGCTGAGGCGTTCTTTGTTCTTCCTAAACCAATACTTGATAGGAGGAAGGTCGACCCCTGGAAGGTCGCGATCGAAGATATACCAATCCATGAAGATGCACATTCGCTGCTCAAACTCGGGATCGTCTTCGTAAACAATTCCGGCCTTCTCGAAATACTCTTGTTTGGCGTGGTAAACCTCACGGTAGTATTCGCCGGTTGTGAACTCTTCGATGATGGGGTCGAGATAGCGCTGGTACATGATGGGTAGTCCTGAACATCCCTTAAGTGAAAAATGAGTATGCGCGAGACAACAGGGCGGGGCAAGAGGCGCCTTAAGTGACTTTCTTGGTCTGCCTCCATTGTTCCATGGATTGAACAAATTCGACGAAAAGCCCTTTCGAATCGTGCGGCCCGGGGGCCGCTTCAGGATGGTACTGGACCGAGAAAGCGGGAGCGTCTCCTCCTGTGTTTTTCAGGCGAAGGCCTTCGACGCAGGCGTCATTGAGGTTTCGATGGGTGACTTCCACGTGGCTCGGTAAGCTCGACTCATCGACGGCGTACCCGTGATTGTGGGAGCTGATTTCAAGTAATCCAGATCGGAGGTCGCAGACTGGCTGGTTTCCTCCTCGGTGGCCAAATTTGAGTTTATAGGTCTTGGCCCCAAGAGCGAGCCCTAAAACTTGGTGGCCCATGCACACGCCAAAAATAGGGAGCTTTCCAACAAGTTGCTTTACGGTTTCAACCGCATAAGTTGCTCGGTCCGGGTCGCCGGGACCGTTCGAAAGAAAGACCCCATCCGGGTGGGAACTGAGAAGCTCGCTTGCAGAGGTCTGTGCAGGAAAAACACGGACTTCACATCCGATGCGCGTGAGTTCCTGAATGAGGTTTCGTTTGATGCCGAAATCAAGTGCGACTACTTGATATCGCTTTGGGCCCTGAGCCGGTACGACGTACGTTTGGTGAGTGGTCACTTCAAGGATGAGATCTTTTTCGCCTATTCCAGGTATCTTTCGGAATAATTCCTTCGCCTTCGAGCGCTCACTCGTCGGTAGGATGAGAGAGCGAACGGTCCCGCAGTTGCGCAGGAGGCGAGTCAGCGCTCGCGTATCAACCGAGTGGATCCCAGGCACAAAGCCTTTTTCGAGATACTCATCCAGCGACGATTCGGACCGCCAATTCGACGGCGTCCCGGGCGCGTGTCTCAGGATAAGACCCGCAGCTTGAGGGAGTTCGCTCTCGTTGTCGGTACGATTGGCGCCTGTGTTGCCGATGTGGCTTGCAGTCATACAGACGAGCTGGCGGTGATAGGAGGGGTCGCTCAAGATCTCTTGGTAGCCGGTCAGAGAGGTGTTGAAGACAGCTTCTCCCCAAGCAAAGCCCTCCTTCGGAGCGGACCCAAAGAGAGTGCCCTCGAATACAATGCCGTCAGGCTGATCCGCCGATTCCAGCACGAGGACCCCCGGTTGACCCCTCCACGCATTCGTTTCAACGGATCGGTTCGTCATCTGGCTTCACCTCTTTTTTGAGTGAGATTTCTTCAACGGCTCATGGAGGTAAGTGACGACACCTCCCGCTAAAGTGGCGACTGCTCGTCCTTGCAGAGTCCACCCGAGAAATGGAGAGTTCAGGCTTTTCGAGAGCAGATCACCCTTTTGGAGTTGCCACCGAGCGCCCGGATCAAAAACGGTAATATCCGCAGGCGCCCCCACGCGGAGTGTTCCAGTTTCGAGTCCTAAAAGGCGAGCGGGCTTTGCGGTCCAGCCCTCGATCCAGCGTTGAAGGGGAATGAGCCCTTGCATGACGAGTTCGTGCGTGAGGGGGGCTGCGGTCTGAAGCCCAAGGATACCGTTCGCCGCTGCAGCGAATTCACACTCTTTATCGCTCTGCCCATGAGGAGCGTGATCGGTTGCTAAGATATCAACCACCCCTTCGCTGACAGCCTTTCGGAGCGCCTCGACATCCCGCTCGGAACGAAGGGGCGGTGCCATTTTAAAATTCGTATCCAACGATCGAACCGCTTCTTCCGTGAGTGTGAGGTGGTGCGGACTGGCCTCTGCCGTGACGGGTAGTCCAGCTTCTTTCGCACGACGAACATGCTCGATAGCAATTTCTGTCGAGAGGTGGGCGATATGGACTGGAGACTTGGTGAGGCGACACAGAGCGATTTCTCGGGCGACGAGGATTTCTTCAGCCGCAGCAGGATTCCCTGGAAGTCCTAGTTCCTGCGAAAGACTGCTTTCATTCACGACTCCGCCATTCACAAGATTTGAGTCTTCCGCGTGGCTAATGATCGGAACTCCAAATCCGCGCGCATACTCCATTGCTCTTCGCATGATGAGACTATTCATTACCGGCATACCATCGTCGCTCAGCGCAAGTGCGCCCTCGGCGACCATGCCTCCGATTTCAGCAAGTTCCTCGCCTTTCAATCCTTGGGTGACTGCTCCAATGATGTGAACGCGGGCTGAAGCATGGGCACGAGCCTTTTCGCGGATATAGCTCGTGATGATTGGCGAGTCGTTGACGGGCTGGGTGTTAGCCATACAGGCGACAGCAGAGAAGCCGCCTGCCGCGGCAGCTCGAGTGCCCGTTTCGATCGTCTCCTTGTATTCGAGCCCGGGCTCTCGAAGGTGCACGTGCAGGTCGATAAATCCGGGTAAAACCCAGTGCCCGCTCGCATCGATCGTTCTTGGAGCGCGGTCGCTCGATATATGTCCAGGCGTTTCGATCGCCTGAATTCTCCCTTCCGCAATCAAGACGTCAAAGAGGCCGTCGCGTCCAAGAGTCGGATCGATCACCCGGCCACCGCGGATCACCAGGGCTTCAGTTTGAGAGGGGTTTTCGATCAGGTGATAGAGCGAAGGATTCATGACGAGGAGTCTCCTGAGGAGAGGGGGCTTGCGTCCAAGTGGCGAGCCAAACCTCCAGGGTTAAGGAGTGCAGCGAGAATAGCCATTCTCATTGGGACGCCATTGGAGACCTGCTCTAAAATGAGCGAGCTTGGGCCGTCTGCAAGTTCCGGTGAAACTTCTACGCCCCGATTCACAGGTCCAGGATGGAGGATCCATGCATCTGGCTTGAGTCGCTTCGCTCTCTCGGACGTAAGCCCAAAGAAGCGTGCATATTCTTGTAGAGACGGAATGGTGGGCGAGTTTTGTCTCTCCCTTTGAATGCGCAGGCACATGACGGCATCGGCCTCGGGAAGTACGGAATCGATTTGCGAAGTCGCCGCATCGGCACCGAGCACTGCAGGATTACTCGGGAGAAGGGATCCCGGTCCGCAATAAAGAACGCGGGCACCTAGGAGTTTGAGCAATCGCGTATTGGATCTGGCCACTCGCGAGTGGAGAATATCACCTAAGATGAGAACCGTTTTACCCTCAAGGGTGCCCCATTTTTGTTGAAGGGTGAAAGCGTCGAGAAGCGCCTGCGTCGGGTGCTCGCGCGTACCATCACCCGCATTGATCAAAGGGCGATTTGTTTTCGTGGCTAGATGAAGAACCGAGGCAGAAGCGCCGTGGCGAACAATGAAAGCATCGGGGCGAAAGGCTTCCAAGTTTCGGATCGTGTCTAAAAGAGACTCCCCTTTCGAGAGGCTTGAAGTCGAGGCTGTAAACGTAAGGGTCCCAGCCCCCAACCGCCGGATAGCGGTTTCAAAAGAAAGTCGGGTTCGCGTTGAGTTTTCAAAAAACAGTTGAGCGAGCGTGCGCCCTGCGAGGAGGGGAACGGTTTCGTTTCTATGAAAGGATTCCGAAAGAGATTGAGCCGCACGAAAGAGGAATTGGACCTCGTCTCGTGTGAGGTCTGCTATCGATAGGAGTGAAGGATTTCGAAGTCGGTGAACCACCGCTCTGCTGCTACCTTCCTAGGGTATCAATCCCCCGCAGCATTCTGTTCCAGCGGATGCGAGCCGTCCAGCCCGCATCGAGTTTTTCTTGCGGGGGAGTGATTGAAACCCAGATCCAGCGGGCCCGGCCACGGAGCTGATGATTCTTGATAACGCCCCAGGCGTGCTCCATGAGGTCCTTCCGAACCCACGCTTCTCGATCTGCCTCTTCTGCGCCCACCTCAGAGCGGGAAGGCGGAGGCAGGAGAGCCGTCTCACTTCTCAAGTCAGGAGCGACAAAGAGTTCGGATTCTTTAAGGAGCGTCTCCGGCCGGTCAGGTAAGAGTGGGCTTTCTAAGCAAAGAGAATGGGAAATGCTGGGGGTGCGGCTTTCAGAGCTTGGAAGCTTTTCCTGGCCACACTTTCCATCCGTCGCATCTGCGATTCGAGCGCCATTTAAGAGGATCTCGCCCTTTCGAATCTGAATTCGATCTCCAGGAAGACCCAGCACCCGTTTGATGGTCTCGCGGGGAGTTCGACCTCGGGTCTCAAAAACCACGAGGTCCCCTCGCGAAGGCGTTCGCTCGAAAAGGGTGGCGTCATCTACCCCTGGAATGCGGATGCCGTAGTCGAACTTCGTAACGAAGACGGTATCGCCAGGGACTAAGGTCGGGCTCATGGCAGCATTAGGAATCCGATAGGCTTCCAGGCCGAAGTTTCTGACGACCCAAGCAATCGTGAGCGCTATTAAAATGGCCTTCCCATAAGTGAGGGCCACTTCAGACAAGGAGTTTTGCTCCTCGTGGTTCATGTCTTAGTCCACCTTTAAGACGGCAAGGAAGGCTTCTTGGGGAATTTCAACGGATCCCACTTGTTTCATGCGCTTCTTACCTTCTTTTTGTTTCTCAAGGAGTTTACGCTTTCGGCTGATATCTCCGCCGTAACATTTTGCCGTCACGTTCTTGCGCAGAGCCGAAATGCTTTCGCGAGCGACAATCTTCGAGCCGATCGCCGCCTGAATGGCGATCTCGAACATTTGACGATCGATAAGCTCCTTCATTTTCTTGGTGAGCTCTCGTCCCCGGTAAGCGGCCTTCTCTTTATGGCAAATAATCGAAAGAGCATCGACATTTTCGCCGTTCACCAAGATGTCAACCTTGACGAGGTTTGACTCGTGGTAATCGGAAAGTTCGTAGTCCATGGACGCGTAGCCCTTGGTACTGCTTTTGAGGCGGTCAAAGAAATCAAACACCATCTCGTTGAGCGGCATTTCGTAAATCAGTGTCACCCGATCACTGGTGATATAGTCCATTTTCACTTGAAAGCCCCGGCGCTCGTTTAACAGCGCCATGACTGCTCCCACATATTCGGAAGGCATATGAACGGTGAGCTTGATGAATGGCTCTTC